>JAHKBC010000230.1 GCA_018825725.1 Candidatus Omnitrophota bacterium | reverse complement strand
CAAAAGCGGACATAAACGTCAACTATAAGTTAAACAATTTCCTTGAGGCATTCTTTAGAATAGATAATATTACCGGAGAGCATTACAGGGAAGTTTTTAATTATGCTGAACCCGGAATGGTATTTAATGCAGGATGCAAGGCTACATTTTAATAAAGCAGAGTTTCTTTAATTAGGGACAGCGACTATTTTTTGAAACTAAACTTGTAAAAAATTAGTAGCTGTCCCTAATATAAATAGATAACAAGGAGGCGCGGGATGAAAAGAATACTAGTATTGCTTTTAGGCTTGTTTATTTCTTTAAGTTTCGCTTTAGCGCAGGAGGAGAAGATGATAGAGAGGATCCATTGGCTGGGGCAGCAGTCTTCAATTTATATAGATGGGGAATCAGTTAAGGTATACATCGACCCCTATGGCCTTAAAGAAGCCCTGCCTGCGGCAGACATTATTTTAATCACCCACGCGCACAGCGACCATTTTTCTGAATCCGATATCAAGAAGGTGTATAAGCCAGGTACGGTTATTATTGCGCCTCAAAGCGTTGCCAAGCAGTCTGGCTATAAAATTAAGGTGATTAAACCCGGAGATAGTATTATTGAAAAGGGTATTAATATTGAAGTAGTTTTCGCCTACAATACCAACAAGGCATTCCATCAGAAATCCGATGATTTTGTAGGCTATATTATTACTGTGGATAATACGCGGATTTATCACGTAGGAGATACGGATTTTATTCCCGAGATGCGCCAGATTAAAGCTGATATATGTTTGTTACCGGTAGGTGGGACCTATACCATGACTGCTTCGGAGGCTGCCGAGGCAGCCAATGCCATAATGCCTAAGGCGGCAATTCCCATGCATTATGGCACCATTGTGGGTACGGATAAGGATGCTCAAGATTTCAAAAAACTTACTAAATCCAAAGTAGTGATTTTAAAGCGGGAATAATCCATTTATTCCTGCTTTTCTTGGTTTTCATACATGTGTCTGGGCCATTGTCTATAGCTATTTTTCTCACCTTTATTATTTTGCCACTGTCCTTGTTTAGATTTTCTGTTTTTTTGCTGAAATTGCTGCCTTTTTTCCTGAAATTGCTGTTTTTTCTGCTGCAGCCTGTTAAATTGTTCCGGAGAAAGAGTTTCTCTTAAACAAACCAGGTCAGAGATCCTTAAGTCCAGCAGTTGTCCGGACAAACCCTTAATTTCTGAGGATAGGGCATAAACCTTATCTTTGTTAAAATCAGCTTTCTGCAGCTCATCTTTCAATTCTTTATTTTTTGCCTTTAATTGCTCACGTACCTGTTTTGATTTCTCCTGGCTTATCTGTTGGCCTGTCTTGAATTTTTCCTGCTGTTCCTGGGTAATATTCAGGTCTTGGCACATATTGGCAAATCCGTATCCCCGCATGCCTCTAGCCATATAACCTTGATTCCCCTGCTCATCTCCATCTCCCATGTACGCCCAGGCTTTTGTCTGGCTGATAAGAACTAAGGCCATACCTACTACTGTCATTAACACTATTCTATTCTTCATATTTACCTCCCTTGTTACAAACTTAGACAATTGCAAATTTTAAAAAGTTTCACTAACTAAAAATATCCGGCTCTATATATAGCCCGTTTGTTATTCCTGCCGCATCCAGGCTATCCATAAACTCTACCTGCTCTATAATATAGTTTTCAACTGTTTTTTCCCGGTTACCCCTGGTTTGGGTAATAAACAAGAATACAAACAATATCATTATTGCGCTGGCAGCATAAGCATAGGCTAATCTTTTGGGAGGGATAAATAAGCTTAGCTTATCCTTTAACCAATCCAGAAGATTAAATGCTTCCTGTGGTTGAGTTATTTCAGCGCGGATCTTCTGCCACACTTCTTCCGCAGGCAGGATTTCTTTTGCTTCTTTCAATTTATTGCTTAAAGACGCAACCTTTTGTTCCAATTCCCTGCAGGCGGGGCAGTTGGATAAATGCCCCTGGATTATCTGTTTTGTCTTTAAGCCGATTTCATTATCCGCGTAATCGCTAATCAATAATTTACGGATCTCTTTGCAGTCCATCATTCACCTCGCTAGTTATCTATAAGAGTTTTTCTTGCCCGGCGCAGCCACGTGCGCACGCTGTTTTTATTTACCTTTAAGGCCCGCGCTATCTCCTGATAGCTCAATCCTTGAATTTCTCTTAGCGTCAGGCAGGCTTTTTGTTGCGCAGGAAGAATGTCCATCATCGAATCAAGTTTTTTCTCGTTCTCCTGCTTAAGGTAATCTTGTTTTTCCGGAGCGGCAAGCGTGTCTTTAATCGCTTCGAAGTCTACTCTTGGAATTGTCTCTCTTTTTCTCTTATTATAAGCATTGATTGCGCTATTAGCTGTTATTCGGTAAAGCCAGGTTTTAAAACTAGATTTAAAATTAAAGCCTTTTAAGCTGTTATATAATTTCACAAAAACATCCTGGGTTACATCCTGAGCGTCCTGGTTGTTATTCAGAATCTTTAGGGCTACGCTGTAAACAAATCCGCAACAGCCCTTATAAATCTCTTCAAAGGCCTGAATATCTTTGTCAGCTGCGCGTTGAATAAGTTCTAAAGGTATATCTTTCATCTCTTATCTAATTAGACAATATTATGCTTTAAAAAGTTTCACCTTTATTATAGTACTAAGGTTACTGCCTACAAGAAAAATATAGTTATTGAAATAATGTTTTGTGAGCAGTACAATAACTCTATGCCGGTAAACAAGTTAGCAGAATTGTGTAAAAAAGCCAGGGCCTGGGGAGCAGAGGCCAAGGTTATACGTGTTTCTACGGTTAAGACAGGAGACTGGGTAAGGTATAAATGTCAATTCGGGTGTTCGGGATACGCAGAGAGCCTGACTTGTCCTCCTTATAGTCCATCTTCCGGAGAGACCAGGGGGATCCTGGATTCCTATAAGAAAGGCGTATTTATCCATCTTACAAATCATAGCAAAAAGGATATTTCAGACATAATCGTAAAGTTAGAAAAAGAGGCTTTTTTTGCCGGTTATTATAAGGCTTTTGCTTTGGGCGCCGGGCCCTGCCGCCTTTGCGCAAAGTGTAATCTTAAAGCCTGCCGTCATCCTGAAGGGGCGCGGCCTGCTATGGAGGCCTGCGGTATAGATGTTTATGCTACTGCCCGAAATAATGGTTTTAAGATACATACTATAGATTCTTGCCGGTCTCCGGCAAATTATTTCGCTTTATTGCTTGTTGAATAAAATAGATAGGAGGCTTATATGCAGATTGATGATTTGAAAGGAAAGCTGGCTTTGTTCAAATTTTCTCCTGAGTTAAGGCCGGATTTGCCGCTCTTTCAGATTTACAAAGATGAGATATGGGCGGTAGTTACGGGAATTGAAAATGAGGGGATCTGGATTGAGAACCCCTCCTATGAGCTGGGTATTTGGTGGGATGATCAGGGTAATATGATCCCTGAGGATAAGCAGGTCAAAGAGAAGGTTAAAACCAATATTTT
>JAHKBC010000229.1 GCA_018825725.1 Candidatus Omnitrophota bacterium | reverse complement strand
CACTTACATAGTATTGCATAGCGCACCTCCTGTTTTTTTGGTTTATCTTACATACTAACACAGGTTTTTCAGTGCGCTACATTATCATTGTAACTCCTTGTATACTTCAAGGGTCTTTTGGGCAGTCTTCTCCCAGCTAAACTCACCTGCCAACTTCAGGCCCTTATCTCTTAGGCTGTTACGCAAAGAGTCATACTCCAATATATCGCGCATTACCCTAACTATACCCTCGCTATCTTTAGGGTCAAAAAATAAGGCTGTATCTTTAGCTATTTCAGTCAAACCTGGGATGTTGGAAGCTAATACCGGAGTGCCGCAGGCCATGGCCTCTATCAATGGGATACCAAAGCTCTCGGCAAAAGACGGCAGGATAAAAGCCCGTGCCCCGTTATAAAGCAAAGGTAATTTATCATGATCGATGAAATCCGTAAATATTACCCTCTTACCTATCCCCAGGGCTTCTGCTTTCTTACTAAGGTCTAGGAAGGAAGTGTCTATCCTGCCGGTTAAAACAAGGAATATATCATTATGCCTGGACTGCTTAGAAATAACACTAAAAGCCTCAAGCAGCCTGCTTAGATTCTTGTTCTCTTCGGATGCGCCGACATAGAGAATATATTTTTTATCCTTAAGGCCCCATCCGGCAAGGTTCTCTTGCAAAAGGCCATTGTCACTAGCGGGTTTGAAATTATCAGCTACGCCGTAATAAATAACCCTTATTTTATCTTCGTTTACACCGGCTAAATGGATTAATTCTCTTTTTGCGCCTTGCGATACTGCGATTACTCGCCAGGCATCTCTTTTTAGGCTTTTGAACCAATGATTGATCATCTTCTGGTTGAATTTCTTCCAGATAGTCTCCGGGTCAGCAAAACCATTAAAAGTTGCCACCATCCTTGCATGGGTAGGTATGGGAGAATAATGCGTAAGGCTGTAATTTAGGGGATTATGAAAGATATCCAGTTTACCGAGAAACGAATCCACAACCGGATTCCCATAGCGATGCCAGAAAAATCTTAAAAAAGTACCCGGAACCCTGCACCATACTTGTTTTAAATTAGCCCTATCCAATTCAAAAACAAATTTGCCCTTATTCAAAGCATTATAAAACAAAATGTACTGGTTATCCCTATCTAATTCAAGCAGGTTCTTGACCAAATAATAGACATACTGGGCCTGGCCGCGCCATTGAGAATTCTGCAAAACTCTTACATCAATTCCTATACGCATAATTCTTCTTATAATTGTCCGCTCTTATCGCGTGCGAAATCATATACTCCCCTTAAAAAAAACATTAGATGTTTAAATTTTCCCTTCAATATAAAATATACAATCATTTTAATATGAAAATATACAATGTAGGGGATAAAAAACAACCATTTAATCAGATTCTTGTGTTTTTTTAGTAGAAATAACCGGTTACGCGTAACATAATATAGATAAAGAGTTGTCCAGGGTTGTATCCCTGATGCCCCGATTTTATGCCAGACCTTAGCCTGCGGAAGACAACCAAACCTATACCCCTTTTCCTTTATGCGGATAAATAAATCCGTATCTTCGGCATAAAGAAAAAAACTTTCATCAAATAGGCCGCATTCCTTAAAAACTGAGGCGCGCAACATTACTGCGCACCCGGAAAGCATTCCCGCTTCACAAAAATCATTCCGATATAACTTGTTATCCTGGCCATGAACCAAAATTCCCCTGCGCCAATCCATTTTGAGGTTCTGAAACCAGCTCTTATCCGGTTTATCAAAATAAAATATTGCAGGGCCTAATGCAGCCAAACCCCTATCGCTATCTAAACCTTCCACTAATACTTTCAAGCACTGACTATCTAATACTGTATCGTTATTCAGCAACATTATGTAGTCACTCGCCTTTTCCAAGGCCATACTGATTCCGACATTGTTTCCAGCGGCAAAACCAAGGTTCTGGGAATTCTGAATTATTACAGCCTGCGAAAACATCCTCCTTGCTTCAACCAGAGAATCATCCTTCGAAGCATTATCTATTATAATTATTTCATAAT
>JAHKBC010000228.1 GCA_018825725.1 Candidatus Omnitrophota bacterium | reverse complement strand
CAAGCGGGGAACTACTAAAATATGCCAAAGTCGCATATTACTTAACCGTTTCAGCGGCTGAATACGCTCTCCGCGCCCCTTACCCAAAGCAAAAGGCACATCATAGATAAAAAACGGCACATCACTGCCTATTTTTGCTCCTATAGCAGCTAATTCATATTTAGTTAACCCCAAACCCCAAAGCATATTAAGCCCCAGTAAAACAGTAGCGGCATTACTAGAGCCGCCACCCATACCACTGCCAACCGGAATATTCTTTTCTATCCGAATCTCAACGCCATTTTTGATTCTAAAACGCTTTCTTAGAAGCATAGCGCTAAGATAGGCAAGATTTTTTCTAGGATTTTCTTGGAGTTGTTTATCTGTACAATATACCCTAATCAAACTATCTTCAAGCGGCTTTAAGCTTATCCTGTCACAAAGAGTTATTCTTTCAAACAGCGTATTTAAATCATGGTATTTATCCGGACGTTTTTTTAATACTTCCAGATAAAGATTGAGCTTAGCGTACGAGTTAAGCGTTAAAATACATTTCTTTGAAATGCGTGGAAAAGAAGGATTTTTAGAAGTGGCGCGACGCACAATATTCGCCTATGAATGCAGGGAAAGAACAGCTTTTTCAATATCAGAACTCAACAAATTATATTCTTTAAGCAGCTGCTCGGGTTCTCCGGACTGGCCAAACCTATTCTTAATACCAATCCTTAAAACCTTGGTGGGATGGTGTTCGGCGATTATCTCATCTATACTGGAAGCTAAGCCTCCGACAACCGTATGTTCTTCACAAACCACAAACCCTTTGGTTGTGCGGGCAGAATCCAGGATAACCTTATTATCCAACGGCCTTATGGTATGCATATTGACAACCTTGACATTAATACCTTTTTTAAAAAGATTGTCCGCGGCGATTAGAGACTCATTAACCATATAGCCACAGGAAAAAATAGTCGCATCTAAACCATCTCTTAAAACCTGGGCCTGGCCTAACTTAAATTCACCTTTATTCTCAACAGTATTAAATTTCGGCCTTCCCAGCCGGATATAAAACGGACCATTAGTATTAGCTGCGGTAATAACGGCATCGCGGGTTTGCGGCCCGTCACAAGGAACAATAATATTCATATTAGGAATAGCCCGCATAAGAGCAATATCCTCCAAGGCCTGGTGACTGGAACCATCCGGACCGACGGTAATACCGGCATGCGTGGCCACAATCTTGACATTAAAATTATTGTAAGCAACGGAGTTCCTCACTTGATCCCACGCCCTGCCGGTAGCAAACATAGCAAATGTGGAAACAAATACTACTTTACCACAACTGGCTAAGCCGGCTGCAGTAGCCATCATATTTTGTTCGGCAACCCCCATATTAAAAAACCTCTCCGGAAACTCTTTGGCAAATATGTTGGTGCGCGTGGAACTGGACAAATCCGCATCTAATACCGTAATATCCTTATTAAGTTTGCCCAATTCCACCAAAGCCTTTCCATAAACATCGCGCTGGTAAATCATTTCTGGCATATAATTACTCCAATTCCTTAAGGGCCTGTATGGCCTCATCCTTATTAGGCGTACGCCCGTGAAAATCTACAACATTTTCCATAAAAGATACGCCCTTTCCCTTGATGGTATGGGCAATAATAATCGATGGTTTTTCTTTAGTGAGCGCGGCCTCTTCATAAGCTGACAAGATCTCCTTCATATCGTGCCCATTTATTTCGATTGTATGCCAACCAAAAGCCTGCCATTTATCCTTTACGGGCTCTAAATTCATTATATCCTTTACTTTACCGTCAATTTGAAAACCATTATAATCCAACATCGCGCAGACATTATCACATTTATAATGAGCCAAAGCCATAGCCGCTTCCCAAACATTGCCTTCCTGGATTTCTCCATCACCTAAAAGACAATAGATGCGGTAAGAACGTTTATCGATCTTGCTAGCCAAACTCATTCCCAGGGATACAGATAATCCCTGGCCCAATGAACCCGAAGCCACCTCTATACCGATAGCCCGGCGGTCAGGATGCCCCTGAAGAGTAGAGCCTAATTGCCTCAAAGTAAAAATCTTTTCTTTGGAAAAGTATCCGCTTTCAACTAATATAGCGTACCAGAGCGGGCAACAATGCCCCTTGGACATATGAAACCTATCACGCTCAATCCATTTAGGCTCTGTCGGCTTATGCCTTAAGACCGCAAAGAATAAGGCCGTCACCAAATCCGTTGCCGATAGGCTTCCTCCAGGATGCCCGGACCCAGCCTTAGCTAACATCTGAATAATCAGCCTGCGTACACTTTTAGCCTTATCTTGCAGCTCATTTATCTGTTTATCTGTAAATGGCATATGCTACCTTTTTATTTTTTAACTTTAGTTAATTCTTTAATTTTATTGCTGACCTTACTTAAGCTTGCATCCAACTCTAACGCCTTTTCCCAATTTATTTTAGCCTTTACACGATCATTTATCTTAAAATACGCGTCTCCCAGGTGATCGAATATTACCGGATCTTGAGCTAGACGGCTGGCGCGCTCCAACTCCTGAACCGAATCTTGATATTTTTCTTTTCGAAAATAAACCCAACCCAGGCTATCCACATAAGCCCCATTATTCGGCTGGAGGGCTAAAGCCATCTTAATCAATTCCTCCGCTTTGTCTAATTTAATATTTTCTTCAGCATAAAGATAACCTAAATAATTTAAGGCATCGGCGTAATCCGGTTTTAATTCTATAGCCTTCTCAAAGAACTTGTAGGCTTCCCGCCTCTTATTTAATTGGTCAAGAGCATTCCCCAAATAATAATAGGCCTCAGAATCATCCGGGGTAATACCGATAACTTTTCTATAGACTTCCTGGGCCAAGTCATATTTTTTCTGGCGCAGATAAATAATACCTAAATTTTTGTAGATATCGGTATTCCTGGGCTCTAGTATAGAGGCATTTTTTAAGGCGATTTCGTACTCGTAGGCTGCTTCTTCAAGTTTATTTTGAGAAAAATAAAGCAGGGCTAATACGGCGTGAGCTTCGACTGTTTCCGGATCCAGTTTTACTGCCAGATCTAATTCT
>JAHKBC010000227.1 GCA_018825725.1 Candidatus Omnitrophota bacterium | reverse complement strand
CTATCTTGATTAACCGACTTTAGTCCTTTGCAAGAAAATAATGTTTTGATATAATAAAAGCGTGAGAAGGCCTATTGAATTACCGTAGGCTATTTCAATTTGAAATGAGCGTAAAGATATGATCAAGATTAAGAAAATAGTAAATGTATTATTGACTATATTATTCATTTTTAGATTGCCTAGAGACAAACCCGAAGCAAAAGAAATTCCCTCTCAAGATAGAAAATACTCCACAATATCATTATTATTAGACAAAAAGACTGATTCCGCTAAGCCGGTCGAAAAAGAAACCGTTATTTCGGACGTATCCATTGTAAAGGGGGATAACTTATATGCCATGACTAAAGAAGCATTATCCTTGATAGGGGGGATGAAAAAAATTGTTAAAAAAGGCGATAAGGTTTTTATTAAACCTAATTATATATCCGGAGGGCTTGATGGGCATGATCCTGTGGCTGCCGGAGAAATAGCTCATCCCGAAGTAGTCGCTTCAGTGTCAGAGGAGTGCTTAAGAGCGGGAGCAAAAGAAGTTGTAATAGGGGAGTGGGTTGAGAGGCCGATAAAGATTAATTTTGGGGGCAGGGAAGGCAAGGAAGGGGCCCAGATTCAGCATTTGGTAAATAGATTAAATAAGAAATACGGAAATAGGATTTTTCTGATTAACCTTATGGAATATACCAGCTACTTTAAATATGTCCCCTCTAGGAGCAAGCTAAAATTACTGGCAATACCTAATATTGTTGCCGAAGCCGATGTTATTATTTCTATTCCTGCCCTTAAAACACATCACAAGCCTTGTCCTGTTAGCTTGGGAATGAAAAACTTTATGGGTATCATGCCGTCTGTTATATATGGCGAGCCTCGTTTTAAGCTTCATGAGGCAGGTCTTCATCAGGTAATTGTAGATATCAATAAAGCCTTAAAGCCTTCTTTAACGGTAGTCAGCGGCGGGTTTGGTATGGAGGGCAGGGGGGCTTCATTATTTTTAGGTGGTAAAGCTGTAGATGTCAGTAAGAAAATAGGGGGTTTTTTGGTTATAGCAGGCAGGGATCCTGTTGCAACGGATGCAACGGCAACGCGACTGATTACTAAAGACTGGAATCCTAAACCGAGTAACCCTGATTTGGGCACTCCTTGGTACGTAAATCATATCCGCATGGCTTCGGAGCAGGGATTGGGCAACTTGAATAGCTCCAACATTATTATTCAGGGTGAAAAAATTGAAGATGTGATGATGAATTGGGAGCAATCCGATGATTTTGTATATCCGGAGAATCCGGACAGCTTATAGCCAAAAGTTTATTCTATTTTTCATTATACTGTTATTGCGTGATAACGGGCCACTTTTTGCCGAGCAATTTTTAGTTGATGCACAGGGAGCTGTCGGAGCATGGAAAAAATCAACAATTAAAAGCAGGAATGCGGTTTTTACTAATACGAATTTTGTGCAGTCTGAAATTTTCTATGATATACCAAAGTACTCAAAATACGGAATTTTCGCATATGTTTATCACAACTACAGCAAGCAGTCTCCTAATTTGAATATCATGATTCTAGATTCAAGGGGAAGCGCGCACTATGGCTCGCATAGAATAGAAAATATCTGGTATCTTGATAAACCTGATTCCGGAAGGTGGTTTTTTATTTCCCTTCTTGACAAAGAATATCTAGATCTGCCTGCAGGAAAGATATCGATCAGGTTTTGGGTGGATGGGCTTGGCACAAAGACGGATGACGGCTCGATGGGCACGGAGAATATTGTAGCTATAGAAAGTTTATTTTTTCTTCCTGTAACAGAGTCTATGGAAGTGTTCTATTCGCCGAATATAATTGCTCCTGAAACCGCTATCGGCGACTGGAAGGTTAACGAATACGATTCTCTATATGCCACAAATTTCATAAGTTCAGATTCAATAAATGATGCTTGTGTATTGCAAATTAATTCTCCCCTAACCGGTAATTATTCTATTCTAACATCCGTATTGTCTGGCGCAGAAAACAAGCTATCCTTTTCGTCTGTTGGCCAGGGCAGTATTCCCAATCTTAGCAGTACGCAAATACCCGCAAAGGCAAGCTGGGCTATTGAAAGGGCGGGGCCTATTTACTTAAAGAGCGGTTCGAATAAGGTTAAAATATTGCATGGTGCTGCCAATAATATTCTAATTGATTATTTGTTTTTTATTCCGCTAGATCAAAAGTAAACCGCACAACAACCACCAGACAAAAGAGACCTCAGGCAAGAAGAATGTGAAATCGACCGAATTATGCAGTAAAAATACGGACCAGGCTAAAAAGATAGCCATGTATTTATAATCTAAACCAAGCCTGGTTAATTTTCTGATTGCAGATCTTGATATTCCTAAAATTAAGTAAATGAAAGCAAGTATTCCCGGTATGCCCATTTCTGCCCAGATTTGTAAATAGGAATTATGGGCAAAACGCGAGTCAGGAAGATCGAAGTTTCCGATTCCCACCCCTGTAAATATATTATTTTTTATTACTGCCCAGGTATCCTGCCAATAGCCCCACCTCATCATTACGGAAAATCCGGGGGTAAAATGCCACCTTTGAGAGCAATTTCTTAAAAAAACAATTAGCAGGATTGTCAAAACTCCTATAGCCGCAAAGGCAACTATTTTTTTGTTTGATTTAAAGCGCAATACCCCATAAATTATCAATACCATAAATAAGCTTATGATAGCGCCCAGGGATTTGGTAAGCACAAGCCCGATGCATAAAGGCAATATATATATTCTTCTTTTTTTATCGATCAGGCATAAGGGAATAACCATTATTAAATATCCAGCCAGCATATTGGGCGATGCGAATGGAAGAAAAACTCTTTTTTGCCCGATAGTATCTAATAAAAATAGATTGCCGGTATTACCCTTATTAAGATATTCCAAAATATGGGTGAATCCAAAAAAATACTGGTAGATGGCCAGGATGCTCACTGCTATTGCGCTCAAAACCATTGTTCTAATTAAAGAATCCTTCTCTTGGGCGGTTAGATTTAGCGCTATTAGAAAGATCAATAATCCAGTAATATACTTGTATGATTCGATTAAGCTGAATAATTTGTTTGAAGAGAATAAGAATTGAATCGCTAGCGCTAGAATGAATAGGCAGAGAGGCAGCTTGACGTTTTTTAGTTTCTCTATGCTGGGGTGTTTAATAATCAGCCAAAGGATTATAATCGCTAAGAACAGGATCGAATATGCAAAATTGAAGTAGGGAAACGCCAGGCTTGATATAAAAGGACGGAAAAAGATAAAAGTTAGTAAAATTAATAGCATTATGGTATAATTTTAACGGATAGAAAGCAAATGTCAAATAGATTAGTCGATTTGATAATTGTCAGCGCAGGTAACCCAAATTACCTGAATTCATGCCTTTCTTCGGCATTGAAGCAAATTTTGCCTCCTAGCAGGATAATCGTCATAGATAATTCAAACCAAAGGGAAATAAGTGCGATTTTTAAAGGCTTTCAGGACAGGGTGGATTTTTTCTCCCTGGACAAGCCTTCAAGCTATGCTGCAGCCCTGAATGCAGGTATTGCAATCAGCCGGGGTGATTTTACGCTCTGTATGAATGACGATGCGGTTTTGGAAGTTGGTTATCTGGAGAGGGCAATACGCGGTTTTTCCATAGATAAAAATATCGGCATGGTCAGCGGGAAAATTTTACGCGCTGACAGGATAAATGTTGACAGCACCGGTTTATTTTTAAGCCTATGCCGTACAGCTTATGAACGTGGTTATGGCCTAAAGGATCAAGGGCAATTCAGAAACGAAGGGTATGTCTTTGGTGTTAGCGGAGCAGTGGCATTCTATCGCAGGCAGATGCTGGAATCAATAAAAAATGGACAAGAGTATTTTGATGCCGATTTTGGCTTTTTCTATGAAGACCTGGATTTAGCCTGGAGGGCGCAGAGATCGGGCTGGAAAGGTTATTACATACCAGAGGCAATCGCCTATCATATAAGAGGCTCAAGCGCCAGAAAAAAACAAGGTATTGGTAAAAGATGCGCCCGTAATTATATTGACGATGCTTTATATTTTGACCTGGTTAAGAACCGGTGGCTGGTAATTATCAAGAACGAAAGAGTTTTGGATTTTTTATTTCACCTGCCTTTTATAATTCTCTACGATATTTTTACCCTGTTCCATATTATACTATTCAGGCCGAAATTATTAACAAGATTCAAGTTGGAAAGAATACCTTGGCGTAACATGCTTAATAAGCGCTTAATCAATAAAAAAATATAATATCCGACTGACTTTAGTGCTATAATTTAGCCATGAGCGACCTGGATTTTATTCAGAAATGCGTCGCCAATAATCCCTTAGCCTGGAAGCAATTTATCGATAGGTATTCCCGCCTTATTTACTCATCTATTTACAATCTATTGAAGATAAGCGCCGTATCAAAATATGATGTTTCAATGCCCAGAGAGATTTTTCAGGAGATACTGTTGTCTATGGTCAAGGATGATTTCAGGAAATTGCGTAGTTTTAAAGGTAAAAACGGTTGCAGCCTGGCCAGTTGGTTGAGGCAGGTCTGTATTAATGCAACGATTGATTACTTGCGTAAGATAAATCCTACTATTTCTCTTGATCAGGAGGATGATGATAACCGGAGCTTGGGGCAGTTAATTCCGGATGATGCTCCGTCGACAAAAGAACTGGTAATGAAAGAGGAGGAGTTAAATAGGTTATCGGAATGTATAAAGCGGCTGGATACGGCGGATCAGTTTTTTCTGTCATTATATTTAGAGCAGGCTTTGGGATTGGAAGAGATAAGAAATTTGCTCAGGCTTTCGCGTTCGGCAGTTGATATGCGTAAGGCCAGGATTGTAGAGAGGCTAAAGATCTGTTTTAAGAAAAAGGGTTTTGAGATAGAAGATAGTTAGATTATAGCCGCGCAAACGTCTATTATATTAGAAAGGGTTTCTTGTTATGAAAAACAAAATTGAAGAATTAATCAGGCAGCTTTACAGTAAATGGAGATCTTCAAATCTGGCGCAAGGCAGCCATCCCGATGAAAACGAATTAGCATGTTTTATGGAGAACAGATTAAGCCGGGGAGAAGAGTTGGATTTTAAGAAACATATTGCGTCTTGCCCTGAATGTTTGCGTTTATTAGCAGCGCAGATGCGCATAAATAAGATAAAGGAGGTTAAAATACCCGTAGATTTGAAAGTTTGGGGGCGGGAACTAATTCCTGAGAAGCAAGGCAATATCCTGGAGTTAATATTGTTAGTTAAGGGACAGGTCCTGGAGATGATTACCGCAAGCGCGGATGTGCTTTGGGGCAAAGAGTTTGTTCCGGCGCCGGTATTACGTAGCCGCAGTATTAAGGATTTTAAAGATGAAATTACAGTTTTTAAGCATTTTTTGGGCGTTAAAGTGGAGATGAAAATAAAGAATAAGGGAGGAGAGTTATTTGATGTACATATCACGGTCAAGAAAAGAAAAATCAATAAAATAAAGCCCGGCATGAGAATTAGCCTTTTTAAAGATACCCTGGAACTTGAATCTTATTCGACAGATTCCGGCAGTGTAGCTTTTGAAGATGTATCTATCGGTAAATACAGAATTGAAATTAATGTTTTACAAGAAAAGGTGGTTTCTGTTGTATTAGAAATTAGAAAATAAAGCCTATGGACGCACGGGGTAATATGTTGGTTCTCGAGGTATCTAAGGGCAATAATGAGCTCAAGATGAGCCTCTTTGAGGCAGGTGAGTTTATCTCGACTGTCAGGAACTACAGTAAACGCTCTGTATCCTGGAATGAACTAGCCGTATTATGCCAGGAAAGCGCGCATTTACTGAATAAAGCGGATAAAAAAGGAGAATTGGACCCGGAAAGTTTTAAGGCTTTTAAGAATATAGGGCAATTACTTTGGGATAATTTGTTAACCAGGCAAGTCAAGGATAAGTTGAGCTCAACAAATGCGCGCCACCTGATACTTTCCATTGACGAGGAATTGGTCGGTATACCGTGGGAGATTATTTCAAATGGCTCGGAATTCCTTGGTTTAAGGTTTAATCTGGGCAGGCTGATTAATACCAGAAGGCAGGGGAATCTGTCTATTTACCGCAGCTTCCAGGAAAAATTAAGGATGCTGATTATTGCTAATCCAACCGGAGATTTAAAATCGGCATACACAGAAGGTTCATTAATCAAGGCTAAGTTTGAATCCTGGAATAAAAAAGTTAATATTGATTTTAAATCCACCAGTGTTGATTCAATATATATCAAGAAAAATCTAAGAGATTACGACATAGTACATTTCGCCGGACATTGCGAATATGATCCTGATAATCCCCAGAATACCGGATGGTCTTTAATCGATGCCAGGTTTACGGTAAGGGATATCCTTAAGATGGGGGAGGCGCTACCCATGCCCAGCCTGATTTTTTCTAATGCCTGTCAGTCAGCCAGAGAGTCAAGCCTTAGCCCTTCCTTCAATTATCATGAGAAGGTGTATGGCTTGGCTTCGGCTTTCTTATTTTCAGGGTCACGGCACTATCTGGGCGCGGCCTGCAAAATACGCGATGAATTCGGCTTAATCTTTGCCAGAGAATTTTATACATACCTTCTGCATGCGCATTGTGTCGGTGAATGTGTGCGCCGGGCGCGACTAAAATTACTCCATAATTCATCCGGCAGTTCAGTATTATGGGCAAACTATATACTCTACGGCGATCCGAGTTTTATTTTTTTTAGTTTACCGAAAAAAAAGATTCTGCCTCGGGCTAAAACATTCATTGTTTCCAAGAGAAGAGAGGTCAAAAGTATTTTAGTTGCTTCGGGAGCGGCTATTTTAATCTTAATTTTCTCTGTCTATTTTAATGCCGTTAATCCCAGGGGATATTTGGAAATTGTCAAGACAAGAGGACATTTAGCTCAAGGACGAAACGCAGAAGCTGTTCTAAGTTGTAATCAGATTCTTGGCAAGGCTGCGGATTTTCTACCTGCGTATCCTCTGTTATGCCAGGCTTACCAGAGGCAGGGCATGCTTAGCCGGGCCCTGTCATCATATTTTGAATATATAATTTATAGCCAGAAAAAAGGTGATAAAAAAATGCTGGCTTCTGCGTATATAGGCGCCGGTAGAATATTCCATGATAAAGGAGATTATCCTAAGGCCAAAGAGTTTTACGACAAGGCCTTGGTTTTGAGTACGGACAATAAAGATAGGCTTAATGAGGCAGTAAGCCTACGCCGATTAGCGCTTTGGTATATGGATAAGGATGATGATAATGCGGCAATAGAGTTGTTAACTAAAAGTGTTGAAATTAATAGCGAAAGATCCCATAAGGCCGATCATAGATATAATCTCGCCTGTGATTATTTTGATTTAGGCCTTTTATTCAGTAATAAGGATGATTTTAAGGCTGCCAGGACCTTTTACAATAAAAGCCTGAAGTTATTCGCTAGCCTGAAAGCCAAAGATGAATTAAGTGATTATTATTTTAATCAAGGCGAATTGTATTTATTTGAGAAGGAATATCAGAAGGCCTTGGAGTGTTACGCCCGGGGTTTAAAGATAGACCTGGCGCATAATAACCTGCCAAATATTGCTTCAGATTACAGTATGTTTGGCGAATTGTATTTGGAATTAGGCAGTGAGCTTGAAGCAGAGAAGTATTTCTGTCAGGCGCTTGAAATTACTGAAAATATCGAGGCTCCATTAGAAAAGGCTTCGATATATTACAATCTTGCTGAGCTTTATAAGTTTAAAGGCCAGAAAGTAAAAGCTAAGAAATATCTCAGGCTTAGCCAGGAGATATATAGCAAGGTTGATACAAATGATTACGCCCAAGTGAAAGAAGACATATTGTCGCTAGACAGATAATCGGCCGTGAAAACGGTTTCTTAAAGAGCCCTAAAACCGTGGTTTTGGCTTGTCCTATAGTTTATACTTATGGTAGATGAAAGGATAAACTATGCAATTAGATTGCTCTCAAAAAATAAATGAACATCATACCAGGAGGATGTATGCACGTTATCCTGTAGAAGCAGATGCTATATTGTTTCCCGGCTGCATACCTAGGCAGTTTGCCAAAGTCATCGATTTGTCAGTGCGCGGCGCAAGAGTTGTTTCTACTGTTCCGCTTGAAATTAATCATAGTATAGAAATAGCAGTTTCATCTCTCTTGGAGAAGCCTATTAATCTTCAAGCTAGAGTAGTTTGGTCAAATCAGGTAAACGAGCATCTCTGGCAGTCAGGGCTTGATTTTGGTTCTGATTCTCTTATTGACCTGCGAGATTTTTGCTGCACCGGTTAATATTCCTCTCGAAGTTAATCCCATACCTTAAAGAAAATAATGCGTTAGATTCTTGAAACTTTTACGTCTATTTAATTAAGCACATAAGTCATATTGGCAGTATTCTGTCGGTAGGGCAGATAACTTAGATGTGCGAACTTACCCGGTTCGCTGGGTTTAATTCCCGGAGTTACGGGGATTTGAGGGGGTGGGTAGATGAAGAGGGTATTAGTGGCAGTAGCAATAGGATTATTTCTGGCAGCTTATTGCACAGTTTTTGCCGGAGAGCCGGAGTGGAAAGATATCGGAAGGGAAAATGTAGATGTCAGCGCGCTTTTGTTACCCGAGGGAAGTACCAAACTCATATATATGGCAAAAGAGAATTCAGTATTAGAGACTACTGATGGCGGGCAGGAGTGGAGAGTTGTATTTTCTATCCCTGGCCGAGACGTAAAAATAAACCGGTTGGCTAATAATAAAGACAGACAAGCCTGTATTTATGCTGCAACTTCCAGTGGTTTATTCGCTAGTTTTGATAGAGGTAAAAGATGGCAGAGAATATTTAAAGGTAAGAATGATCAGGAAAATAACTGTTGGACAGTGCTGGCGTTCGGGGATTACGTTTATCTGGGTACGCAGAGCGGATTATTTGTGAGTAGAGACAGCGGAAGGACATTCGTTAAAGAGCGTCAAGGTTTGCCAGCCGGACAGATTTCAAATATTGCCTATAATCCGCAAGGCCAGGGAATTATCTATGTTAGCGGCATAAATGGAGTATTTAAATCTGATCTTGGCCAGGGAGGGTGGGAGAAGTGTTTTAGCTGGTTTGGTGCCAAGCACACGGAAGAAGATTTAGATGGCCAGTTTTTTGAAACCGATGAACAAGGACAGGAAAGCAGGGTAAGCTGTGTAGTAATTAATCCCGTTAACCCCGGGATAATTTATTTGGCTGGCCCTCAAGGTATATTTAAGAGCATTGATGCCGGCAAGGTTTGGGAGGAGGTTTCGCTTTACGGGATGTTTAACCGAAATGTAAGATATCTGTTGGTTGAAGACCAGAATAGTTTGTTTGCGGTTTCAGATTCCGCAATCTTTGAGCATATTGAAGATAGGTGGTATGAGCGTTCAATGCGCTTAATAGCCAAGGATATAAGGCAACTGGCAATAGACAAGGAGAATAATATTTATGCGGCTTGCGATAGTGGCTTATTTAAAGCCAAAGCAAGTAATTTGCCGGACAAGATTTTAACGTTAGTCGATTATTTCCAGGATGAGCCGGATATACAGAAGGTGCAGAAGGCGGCAATTGATTATGCTGAAGTGGGAATGGATAAAATAAAGAACTGGAGAAGGCTTGCAGCGCGAAAGGCGTGGCTTCCTGATGTGAGCGTTGGTTTAAACCGCGACCTTACTGATTTATGGCATTGGGAAACCGGTTCTACTATTAAAACAGATGATGATTACTTAAGAAGGGGGAAGGATGCTGTTGATTGGGATATAGGTTTGAGTTGGGATTTGGGGGATTTGATCTGGTCAGATGCTCAGACATCAATAGACGTACGCTCGCGCCTTCTGGTGGAATTAAGAGATGATGTATTAGGAGAGGTAACCAAGCTTTATTACGAACGCATCCGGATAAAAATGGAGTTAGAGGGTTTGTCCTTAGATGAGCGAAAAAAGAGATTTGATAAGGAACTGAGGCTTAGAGAGATCACTGCTTTACTTGACGGATTTACCGACGGTTATTTTTCGCGTCAGTTAAATAATAAGCAGGATAACGGCTAAATTGTAAGCGATATTTTTATAGTTTCTTTTTTCTCTGATTTATGGTAGAATCTTTGTGACTTTAAATGTTTTATGCCCGCCTTTAGCGGGTCTCGCTAGATAAAGGATTAGCTTCGCTTCGCGGAGTTTCGCTAGATGCGCCTAGCGGCGCATTTTGGTGCTCTAGCTCCGCTTCGCGGAGTTTCACTAGATGCGCCTAGCGGCGCATTTTGGTGCTCTAGCTCCGCTTCGCGGAGTTTCACTAGATGCGCCTAGCGGCGCATTTTGGTGCTCAATGTGCT
>JAHKBC010000226.1 GCA_018825725.1 Candidatus Omnitrophota bacterium | reverse complement strand
TAGCCAAATTATTATTGAAGGCTATACTGATAACGAACCCATAAAACACTCCGGTTGGAAATCAAATTGGGAGCTATCCAGCGCCCGGGCAATATCGGTTTTAAATTACTTTGTGAAAAATAATGGCCTTAGCCCATCACGCCTCTCCATAAACGCCTACGGTGAATTTAAGCCTGTGGGCAGTAATTCTTCAGCACAAGGCAGGCAAAAAAATAGAAGAGTAGAAATAATCATCTCTCCCGTGCCAATCATCAAAGTGCGGGGCAACTAATTTATGGATGGAAAAAAGACAAAACAATCGAATCCGCAAAAGCCTGATTGTTCAATATCTTGAAACATCTAATCTAAACACCATCTGGCAAAAAAGCTTTATCAAGGATATAAGTGCCGGCGGTATCAAAATAATTACAAAAAAATATTTAGGAATTGGAGATATGCTGCATTTAAAGGTAAAAATTCCCTCCATCTGCCAGGATTGGATAAGAATAACAGGCAGAGTGGTACAATCTAGCCCGACACCGGAATCACAATACATATTCTTGGCTGGTATAAAATTCCTAAACCTTACGCCCAAAAACAAAGAAACCATCGAAAAATACGCCAATACCAATTATATTTCTTGAAAATTAGCTACGTTTATGTTATATTAATACTAGGAAGCGAGGTAAGGGGTTAAACCACCAGCGGGCTGGTAAGCCCATGGAAGCAGCTATTAGATTTCCCCTTGCCTTTTTTTATTTTTTAAACGTAACACACTGGCTATACGGATGTTGCCCATCTAAGAACAAATCCCTAATCAACTTTTCCCTTGCTAAAATATCCAAATAATAGTATCATAGAGCATTAACTTTGAGAATTAAACTAACAGGGGCCCATAGCTCAGTGGTAGAGCAGGTGACTCATAATCACTTGGTCGTAGGTTCGAACCCTTCTGGGCCCAAAAATAGAGCCTGCACGCAGAGAATCTAAAAGAGGCTAACGGCTAAAAAAATAGGGCGCATGGCTCAGTTGGTTAGAGCGCCACACTCACATTGTGGAGATCGAGGGTTCAAGTCCTTCTGCGCCCATATAAAAGGAGTGTATAACTTGTCCGTGCTAAATTTAAAAGATCATCTAAATATTCTCACTCAACTTCAGGAACTCGATAGTGAAATTTACCATTTCAAAGCTCAAAAAAATAGCGCTCCTGTTCAAATTGAAGCTCTTAAAACAGCCTTCGAACAAAAAAAACAGAAATTGACAGAATTAGATAAAGAAGCCTTGGAGCTAACCAAACAAAAAAAAGACAAAGAAATGGAAATGGGCAGCAAGGAAGAGGCAATTAAAAAGTTGCAATCCCAACTCTACCAGCTTAAAACTAATAACGAGTATAAGATTATGCTCAAACAGATTGATGACTCAAAAGCTGATAATTCCTTTATTGAAGACAAGATATTGGAAATTATGGAGAAAATCGATAATCTAAAAAATACGGTAGAATCGGAAAGAAAGCTTCTAGCGCAAGAAGAAATTGTATTCAATCAGGAGAAGGCTAAGATTGAAAACACGGTTAAAGAAATCGAACAAAAACTAACCCAGCTTGAGACACAAAGAGAGCAACTTACTCCGGGAATAGATAAAAAAATACTTTCTCAATATAATAAGATACTGAGTAATCGCAATGGGCTGGCTATTGCAACGGTAACAAACAATTCTTGCCAGGGATGCCACATGTTTGTCCCTCCGCAGGTAATTAACCTAATAAAAATGTATGAACGCATTATCACCTGTGAAGTATGCAACAGGATACTGTATACAGAAGATTAAAAATGCCAAAATTTGAAATCTACGTTGACGGCGCGTCAAAAGGAAATCCCGGGCCAAGCGGAATCGGGGTAATTATCTACCGGGACACAAAGGTAATTAAGAATATTTCGGTTTACATCGGTGAAACCACTAATAATGTAGCAGAATATACCGCGCTGATACACGGATTACATGAACTTAAAAATCTTCGGGCGGACAATATCACCGTTAAGACCGATAGTCAACTTATGCATCGCCAATTAACTAAAGTTTACCAAGTTAAAGACCCTAAGATTATCGAACTAAATGTCCGGGTTTGGCAATTGATCACAGGATTCAAAGAAGTCTATATTAATTATATCCCACGCCAGGAAAACAGCGGTGCGGATAAATTAGCTACACAGGCTGTAAAAATTGAGCTTGCCAGACAGAAAGTAGCTGCCCCGCAAGACGCGGGGAGGAAAGTCCGGGCTCCAGGGGTAAGCGTAGCGGGTAACTCCCGTCCAGATTGCCTTTTTAGGAAGGCGGTCTGAGGATTCTTGTTACCTCCGGGTAAACAGGCCTGCTAATTTTTTTTGGCAGGAGAGCTACAGAGACGAGTCCCGCACCTTTTTTTGAATCAAGTAATCCTATTTTTATAAGCAACCTGGTATAATTTAATATTTAAAAAAGGTGCGGGGGTGAAACGCAGCAATCTCTACGCGGAGCAAGGCCAAATAGGCCCGTACAACTAATCTTCAATTGGTTAGTCTAAGGAATATCCCCTTTTAGTCCTTTGTTTATTCTACTGAAGGATGTATGGGCGGGTGGGCTGCTTGAACCCGAAGGTAACTTCGGGTCTTAGAGAAATGGCTACTGAAGGCGCGAATTCGCCATAAGACAAAACCCGGCTTATTCTGTCTGGCGTAAATATTCGTATGCTTCGATTTTGTCTAGATATATTTACTCCGGAGGTACAATACTAACGTATGTGTATCGGAGATAAATATTCGTATGCTTAGTATTTGAACAGATATTTACTCCGTCAGCAATACTATTATTACGGCTGACGGAGTAAATCCCTGCGCCTATTGGCGCAGGAATTTAGGAGGGTAGAAGAAATGTCAGGACATTCTAAATGGAAGACTAATAAGGGGAGAAAAGCTGCTGCTGATGCTGTCAAAGGCGCAACCTATACCAAGCTAATCAAGGAAATTACTGTTCTTGCGCGCGAAGGGGGAGGAAACCCTGAAAATAATTCCAAACTAAGGGCTGCCATGGCTAAAGCCAAAGAAGCGAATATGCCTCAAGATAATGTAAAAATGGCCATTAAGCGCGGTACAGGAGAACTCCCTGGAGTCATCTATGAATCTGTAAACTACGAAGCCTACGGACCAGGAGGAGTAGCTGTTCTAGTAGAAGCGCTTACGGATAACAAAAACCGCACAACTGCGGAATTACGCAATATAATGTCTAAAAAAAGTGGAAATATGGCCGGAGCTGGCTCAGTCAGTTGGATGTTTACCAAAAAAGGCTATATTATGATAGAAAAAAGCCAG
>JAHKBC010000225.1 GCA_018825725.1 Candidatus Omnitrophota bacterium | reverse complement strand
AAAACTTTTCCTTTGTCAGTAAAAAATAATAAATCATCGTGTGTATTAGCCTGCATGAGTATGGAAACAAAATCTTCATCTTTTGTCGCCAAATCAATAACTCCCTTTCCTCCCCTTTTCTGAATCCTGTACACATCCGGCTTTGAACGCTTGATATACCCACTTTTTGTTAAAACCAAAGTAGCTTGTTCGTTGGGGATGAGATCCTCGTCAGACATACTCCCCACACCCCTTTTCATAACTTTGGTCCTTCTTTCATCTCCATATCGTTCTTTTATATCCAAAAGTTCTTTTTTGATAACCGTTAAAATCTTTTTGGGATCTCCGAGAAGTTCTTTTAGTTCTTTGATGATCCTTCTTTTTTCGGCCAATTCATCTTCTATTTTTTTCCTTTCCAAACCAGCAAGCGTTTGCAGTCTCATTTCCAAAATTGCAGTAGATTGTCTGTCGGATAATTTAAATTTAGTCATCAGCTTTCCGTGCGCAGTTTCTTTGTCGGAAGATGCTTTAATTACTTTTATGACTTCGTCTATATGATCAAGCGCCTTTTTTAACCCCTCCAAGATGTGTTCTCTCGCCAAGGCAACATCTAAATCAAACTTTGTACGACGAGTAACTACTTCGTTACGATGATCAATGAAGTTCTCCAATATTCCCTTCAACGAAAGAATTTGTGGCTGTCTTCCACCGTCAACCAAAACTAGCATATTGAAATGATATACTTTTTCTAAATCTGTGTGTTTATAAAGATTATTTAAAATTCTTTGGGGATTAGCGCCCGTTTTCAGATCTATTGCAATTGCAACCATATCATCCTTATCTGACTCATCGCGAATGTCTTTTATCCCTTCTATTTTCTTGTTGTTAACGAGGTCGGCTATTTTTAATATAAGTTCTGACTTGTTGACAGCGTAAGGTATCGAGGAAATCTGTATTTGAAACTTGCCGTCATTTTTTTCTATGACTTCCGCCTCTCCTCTTGTGACAACCCCCCCTCGTCCAGAAGTGTAAGCTTCTTCAATGTCCTTCTGATTAAAAACAATCCCGCCGACCGGAAAATCTGGCCCTTTTACAAACTGCATTAAATCTCCAACGGTGGCTTTTGGACTATCAATTAAGTGAACGGTCGCATCAACAATCTCTGAAATATTGTGGGGTGGTATATTAGTGGCCATACCAACAGCAATACCAATAGTTCCGTTCAAAAGAAGCTGTGGTATGGCAGCCGGTAAAACTCTTGGTTCCTTCAGACGCCCATCATAATTTGGACTAAAATCTATAGTATTCTTTTCAATATCCTTGAGCATTTCACTGGCTAATTTCGTCATTCTTGCTTCCGTATAACGATGAGCAGCTGGAGGATCGCCATCAATAGAACCCCAGTTCCCTTGCCCATCTACCATCGGATATCTTAAAGTAAAGTTTTGAGCCATACGCGCCATGGCATAATAAACTGCCATGTCTCCATGCGGGTGATACTTGCTCAAAGTATCACCGACCACGGTTGCTGACTTTTTAAATCGAGCTGAGTGGTTTAATCCGTCTTCATGCATTACAGCAAGAATACGGCGTTGAACAGGCTTGAGCCCATCTCTAACGTCAGGCAACGCCCTGCTGACGATAACCGACATGGCATAATCCAAGTAAGACTTTCTCATTTCACCTGTTATGCTCTGCGGAATTATTCTTTTGTTATTGTTTTTATCCTCCATAAAATGTAAGGGTAAGCCAAACGAAAAATATAATCACAGTAATTACCAAAGAAATAGTAATTGCAATTTTGTGTTTTTCTTTCTCCGGCCTTTCTCTGTTTTTTTCAATCCAATCAAGTAGACTCATCCTCAAAATTATATTTAAATATTTATCATCGGTTTTAGAACCGTAACTTCTCCTTTCTTGTCAGCAATATCTTTTTTCTTAAAACTAAATTTGTCCAAAGAATTCGTTTTGTCAACTCCAACATCTTTTAGAAAACCGATCAAATCCTTCTCCTCTTTGCTCATCGAGATAATAACCTTAGGCCCTATCTGATTAATCACCTTCGTAATATTGGGATTGGCGGGCGCAAACAAAACGTCTACATCTCCAATAAATTCCATCGCTTCCGAACCAATTTCTTTTT
>JAHKBC010000224.1 GCA_018825725.1 Candidatus Omnitrophota bacterium | reverse complement strand
CGCGTTTTCTTGTATAATAGCCTATCCGCTGAGGTATGCCCGCTAACCAACAGATCAATGTACGCGTCATTGAACGGTGTAATAAAAATACGGCATCAAACTTCCTATTCCTGAGCTGTCTGATAAAACCTAATTTGCGCAAAATTCCACGGTGACGGTCATCCTGATCAAAAATAATGATATCATCCAAATAAGGATTATCTTTTAATATCGGGTAACAACGGCTGGGAACTATGCAGGCAATGTGGCTATAGGGAAAATTACGCCTGATATTCCTTATTGTGGCAGTAGAAAACAATACATCGCCCAGCCAATTAACATTGAAAATGAGGATTTTCTTTTGGGCCCGGATCATTTCCGCTTGCCCTCCCGTATTAAATTATAATAACCGCTTGACTCTACCCAGAAAATAAAAAGATTATCCGCGTTAGAGGAAATCCTCAGCCTCTTAAGAGCAAAGATATCGTCATTAGGGGATCCCTTACCGGGGTTAGTCGCCACTGCAAGTTCGTATCCGGCATCAATAACTGCTTTCCGTGATTTTGCGTTGAATCTTCCGCTAGGATAACAAAAACTATCTACCCTTCTTCCCAGCTTCTCTTCTAATATCTTTTTGGAACCCTGGATCTCGTTTTTGATGGTTTCTTCTGAAGTCAGCTCCGCAAGATTAGGATGGTTAATGGTATGGCTGCCGAAATGAATCAGGCCTGAAGCCTGCATAGCATTTACTTCATCCCAAGACATCCTATTCTCCTGAACCAGGCCTACTTCATTGACAACTATAAATACTTCCGCCGGAAAATTATATTTCTTAAGCACGGGGAAGGCATAGATATAAACATCCCTGCATCCATCATCAAAAGTTATGGCTATTGTGTTAGCGGAAACTTTCTTCTTATTTTTTATAATATCGGCAACCTCTTTAAGGGAAATGACATTATAGCGATGCTCCTTTAAAAAACGCATCTGCCGCTGGAAAGAATCCAGGGTTACGCTCAGGAGATTATCATTATCTGCAGCCGGATCAACCGAATGATACATCAGGATCGGAATGACATATTTCGTCCGGGCAAGATTTACTAACCACAGCGTTAAAACACCCAGTAATATGACAACGATAATTAATCTTTTGTGTTTAAGCACCCTGAATACTCCTTTTCTGTTTCCATGACCATTTTGCTTAGTGAGAAATTATTCCGAATAAAATCTTGGGCATGAGCGCCCAAATCCAGCCTCTTTAACGGGTCGCTAAGCAGGATGGATATTGCCCCGGCTAACCCTTGGGCATCAGCCGGCTCAACTAATAAACCATTTTTCCCGTCCTTAATTAAGGTTTTGATCCCTCCGACATTTGAGCCGATAACCGCTAACCCCGAAGCCATTGCTTCCATAAGCGCTAGCCCTAATCCTTCCTGAAGCGAAGGCATAACAAATATATCCATAGCGGATAAGGCATCTACCGTATCGGAAGTCTCCGGGGTAAAAAACACGCTTTTACTGACCCCAAGGCTAGCGGCCAAATCAGTCAGTGTCTTCAGCATTTTCCCTTCGCCTACGATAAGTAAACTGGCTTGCGGGCTTTGCCCTAAAACTATCTTCATCGCCTGAATAAGGTATCGATGCCCTTTCACGTCTGAAAGCCTGGCGATAATCCCTACTACCGGCCCGGGGCCTAAACCTAAAGCATTCTTTTTCTGCTCTCTTATCTGTGGGCTTACTGTTTTAAACCTATCGATATCCACCCCGTTATTTATTACAGCAATATCTTTAGCCGCAAGCCCAAAGTCATCAATCAAATGTTCCCTTACCTGAGCGCTTATGGCAATCACTTTTTCCGGCCAGCAAGGGAAAATCCGGCGTAAAATCCTCCTTTTGAAGAAACCGTGACAGGTAAAAATATACTTCACCCCGGTAAGCCTGTGCAAAAGACAGGCTAAAACCTGGGTGGTCCTGCTATGCGCGTGTATAATATCAATTTTATTATCCTTTATTGCCCGGGATAATTTGAATGCGCTGGCTATTATCTTAGGACTGATCTCTTTTTTTGTTTTTATCGGAATGGAGATATAAATTATCCCTGCTTCCTGGAATTTCGCAAGAAGCTCTCCGCCGTAAGAAGCAATGTATATGCTGTGCCCTCTTTGCTTAAGCCCTTTGGATAAAGTCAATACATAACTGGTAATACCGCCGACATTAAGATGGTTGGTAATGAATAGAATATTCATAATATCGTCAAAAGATCAGCAGGGGACACTCTGCTTCGCAGGGTGTCCCCTGCTGGTGGTAAGTG
>JAHKBC010000223.1 GCA_018825725.1 Candidatus Omnitrophota bacterium | reverse complement strand
TCTAAGCCGCGGTGATGATCCGCGGCAATAAAAATATGCACATCGCGTTCATCAGCAATAATTATGAGAACCTAGGTATAGAGTATATTTCGTCTTTTTTAAAAAGAGCCGGACATAAAACCAGCCTTATTTTTGAGCCTGGGTTGTTCGGTTCATTCTTTTTGCATAATAATAATTTTCATCGGTGGCTAAATTTTGACAAGGCAATAATAGGAGCGGTTAAGGGGCTTAATCCGGATATCGTAGCTTTTTCGGTTATCTCGGACAATTATTCCTGGGCAGTTGGGATAGCCAAGAGGATTAAGCAAGAGAATGAAGGGGTTACTATTGTTTTTGGCGGAATACATCCGACATCTGTGCCTGAATATGTCATGCAGAATGATTTTGTGGATTTCTCAGTTGTTGGCGAGGGCGAAGAGGCAATGGTTGAGCTCGCAAATGCCCTGGAGAAGCATAATAAGCCGATTAAAATCCCCAACCTGGCCTTTCGTGAAGACGGAAAGATAAAAATCAATAAAGTAAGGCCGCCTCTGGATTTAAATGCTCTTCCCTTTCCGGATAAAGACTTATTTTTTAACGAATACGAAGGCATGGTTAGTAATAGTTATATGATATTGGGAAGCCGGGGTTGTGTTTATAATTGCAGCTATTGCTGGAATACGGTAATCAACAAGATATATCCTTCCGGGATATATTTTAGGCGCCGTTCTGCCGAGAACATTATTAAAGAATTATTATGGGCAAAAGAGCGATACGGCATAAAACGCGTTACTTTTTATGATGAGATATTTACGCTTGATAAATTGTGGTTAAAACAACTTCTTTCTCTCTATCAAGAAAAGATAAGGCTTCCATTCTTTTGCTGTGTGCACCCTTCGAACTGCGATGAAGATGTGATAGGTGCATTGACCGATGCGGGGTGCTCTACGGTAAATATAGGCATACAGACTATCGATGCCAATACTAGGAAAGTCTTATTGAACCGTCCGGAAAATAATACGCAGATAATTAAGTCAATACAGCTGCTTCGTAAAACAAATATTTTTGTTTATAGCAATATTATGTTGGGAATACCAGGACAGGATGAAAAGGAGCTTTTGGATAATCTGTATTTTTGTAACCGGTACAAAATAGATATACCCGCTACATACTGGTTACGGTATTACCCAAAAACTAAAATCATAGATATTTTGAAGGAAAAATCCCTTTTGTCCGGAGAAGTTATTAAAAATATCGAGAGTGGGGCAATATATAGTCCTTACGCAATGCACGGTAGCACCTATAATAAAGAAATGGCGAAAATCGGAAACCTAATTCTAATGAGCGGGATTATTCCGTGTAAGTTGATGGATATTATAATTAAATATCGCCTCTATCGGTTCCTTCCTTCGAGAAACCTTCTTTTTCCCCTAATCTTAGGGGTGGCAATCATAAAAAAGTTTATGCAAAACAAAAAATTCGCTTTTCATTATCTTTCGGCTGTTGAGTATATGCATTATTATATCTTCTATCTAAGGAGATTGCTTGCGGAGAAGGCATCCTTAAAATGAGAAAAATACTTTTGATCGCTCCCAATAATCCTCAGACAACCCGTTTTCAGATGCTTACCGCAGGAATTACTATGCCTTTGGGCTTGGGCTACCTGGCAAGTTATTTGAAGGCTGCGGGATTTGACGTCTCCATATTGGATAATAGTGTCGAAAACTTGTCTGTTAAAGAGGTCATTGCGAGATTATCTGAATATAATCCTGATATAGTCGGATTGAGCGCTCTTACTTATGCTGTGCCTAATGCTCTTAGGTTGGCCAAGGTTGTTAAGGAATTCAATCCTTCTATTACGGTGATTATGGGAGGAGGGCATGCTACTGCTTTAGCCGAAGATTTATTACGGGACAAATCTGTTGATGTTGTGGTAAGAGGGGAAGGAGAAAATACGCTTTTAGAATTAGTAATTTGTCTGTCGAATGGCAACGATTTGTCGGGAGTGAATGGAATCGTTTATAGAAAATCGAATGAGAACATCGTTAATCCATGCCGAGAGCTTATTCAAGACCTTGACTCTATTCCTTTTCCTGCGTACGAGCTTTTACCGGTAAAAAAATACTTTCTTCCTTCTTCTCGCTGCCGTACTAACCGTACCTTGGGGAGCATTGTTACTTCCCGAGGGTGTGTTTTTAGGTGCTCTTTTTGCAGCCGAGGCGTATTTGGTGATGAAGTGCGTTTTAGAAGTCCAGAGAATGTAATTGAAGAAATACAGTTATTGGTGAATAGATATAAAATAGGGGAACTGATATTCTGGGATGATAATTTTGCTTTAGATCGTGAACGGGCGCTTAAAATATGCAAATTGATGCTTGAAAAAAAACTGAATATTGTATGGAGCTGCAATAACCGGATCAGTCTCTTTTCTGAAGAGATATGCCGCGCTTTCTCTGAAGCTGGCTGCCGTACGATTAATTTCGGAGTAGAGTCTGGCAGTCAGGCGATTCGTAAGCAAATAAACAAGGATTTTTCATCTCAGGATATTTTTCATGCTGTTAGGCTGTGTAGAAAATACAAACTCGCGGTAAGTTGCAGTTTTATTTTTGGGCTTCCGGGTGAGGGCATGAAAGAGGCTTTGGAGACGCTGAAATTAGCGATCGAACTCAATCCTGATTACGCT
Source organism: Candidatus Omnitrophota bacterium (assembly GCA_018825725.1). Classification (GTDB taxonomy): domain Bacteria; phylum Omnitrophota; class Gorgyraeia; order Gygaellales; family Profunditerraquicolaceae; genus JAHKBC01. The sequence continues at coordinate 1,153 of JAHKBC010000223.1, read as the reverse complement.
ATCTTTTGTATTTTAGTTCCAATGCCGGGCTCGGAATTATTTGATCAAGCCGTAAGAGAAGGGTTGATTGATGAAGAAAAACAAGATTGGGAGCGATACGTTACTTTACTTTCCGCAGCACCCCCGGTTATCTCTTTAGGGGGACTCTCAAGAGACGATTTGATGGTCTTGCAGAAGATGGTCTTTCGTAAATTTTATTTTAGGGGCAGATACATCCATGATCTCCTTCTTCGGATGCATAGTTTTAATGATGTGAAAGTAGCCTTCCGGGGAATCCATGCGATACTAAGACACCAAATAGCTGCTATGGGCTGAAATATGAATATGCGATGTCCACTTTGCCATACGAAACAAGATATAATCAAGATCTACTCATATAAATCTATGCTTCTTTACCGCTGTTGTGATTGTGGGATGATGTTCCAGGATTATGATACTTTGAGAAAGTTAAATGGGGTCACTGAGGAAGAGGTCTACGATAATTCCTTAAAGACGCAAATAGCTAAAAAATCACTGAAGAGAATAATCAATAAGTGCTCTTTTAATAATACTGCGTTAAAGGTGTTGGAGATAGGCACTGGCGATGGCGTTCTTGCTTCTCTGTTGATCAAGTCAGGATTTTATTATCGGGGGATAGAGCCTTCCAGTTTTCTATATCAAAATTCTATTAATCGTTTTCCTGAGTTAAAAGGAAAAGTACATAATTGTTCTCTGGATGATTCCGGCATCTCCAAGTCTGACTTTAATCTGGTGATCCTTATAGATACCTTGGAGCATGTTCCTGAGCCGGTACTTTTTTTATCTCAAATCAAGGAGTATCTTGTTTATGGCGGAATGCTTTATGTTGAAATCCCTAATGAATCATTTTTGTATCTGCGGGGCATCTTTCGCAAGGCTATTGGATTATACTCCGGATTTCCAACTCACCCTAACCATCTAAATCTTTTTACTCCCCTAACAATTAGAAAAACTATGGAACAAGCAGATTTTGAGATTAAGATTTCGGGTCAGATCACCGTTTTGGGCGATTACCAAAGAATATTAATTGTTTTCAAAAAAAGATCGATGTTTTTAGCCAGGATTATTAGTTTGTTTTTTATGCTAACAAAGCTCGATATATTATTCCAGCAGGGCAACATTTTTGTAATTTGTT
>JAHKBC010000222.1 GCA_018825725.1 Candidatus Omnitrophota bacterium | reverse complement strand
GGCTTTGACCAGCATTCCCAGGCAGGCGCAGTGCGCCAGATTATCCAGAAGGTTAAAGATCCGGATAAGACAGTAATCGTCCTTCCTGACCCCCAGGCCGTTATACCCTTGGTCTCGGAAATATCTTGTTTTGTCGAAGAATTCAATATTTCCATGGGCTATCCTTTAAAAAGAAGTTCGCTTTATGCGGTATTTACCAGCATTTTTAAAGCCCAGGAGACCAGGAATAACCAGAACTATTATGCCCGGGATTATTTAAAGGTGTTGTCGCATCCGCTTATAAAAAATCTCAAAATTATCCGTAACAACCCCAATGCCACCCGGGCCTTAATACATAAGATAGAAGAGGCATTGACCGGTATTATCGAAACGGACCTGGCCGGCAGTTTGTTTGTCAGTCTCAAAGGTATAGAATCCTGCCGCCGGCTTTTTGATTTTACCTTGATTACCACTAAAAGTATGGATGTGGATGTTACTTATGATGAGTTAAAGGCGCTTTTAACTCAGGTGCACGAGCTGCTTTTTACCTCCTGGGAGAATGTAGGTAATTTCTCGGAGTTCAGCGCGAGGCTCGATGGTTTTATGCAGGTTTTGGTAGAAAAGAGTTTTCTGGATAATTACCCGTTAAACCTGAAAATGGCCGAGAGGGTATTTGATATTAAAGATGAACTGGAATTGTCAAGTTTCCGTAATGAGCCGTTTAAGCTTGAGGATATATTTAAAATATTTGATAATAAGCTGGAAAATGAGATGATATCTTTTTCGGGATCGCCATTAAAAGGGTTACAGATCCTCGGGCTGCTGGAGACCCGCGCGCTTAATTTTGAAAACGTGATTATTATGGATGTTAATGAAGCGGTCTTCCCCAAGTTAAATATTTATGAGCCGTTAATTCCCAGAGAGATAATGATCAGTCTTGGTTTAAACCGCCTGGAAAAGGATGAAGAGATACAGCGTTATCAGTTTCGCAGGCTGATAGCGCAGGCAAAGAATGTCTATCTTGTCTATGCCCAAAATGACAAAAGCGAAAAGAGCAGATTTATTGAGGAATTGATCTGGGAGAGGCAGAAGAAGGAGAATAAACTCGATGTCCTGGCTGAATCAAAGGTGAGATTTAACGTCCGGGTTTTGCCGGAGCGCCTCCAGATAAAAAAGAATAAAAAAGTCCTGCGTTTTCTGGAGAATGACCGGTATTCTGCCTCAAGCCTGGATACATATCTGCATTGCCCGTTACGCTTTTACTACCAGTATGTGTTGGACCTAGAGGAGAAAGAGGATTTATTGCAGGAGCCGGAGGCCAGGGATGTGGGAAATTTCCTGCATGAGTTATTAGAAGAGGTATTTGCTAAATTCATACATAAGAAGCCTGTTTTAGATGAGAAATTTGAAACCGGACTTTTTAATCTCTTTGAAGATAAATTCAGCCAGGATTTTGCCAGGAAGATGAGGTCGGACTCTTTTCTCTTGAAAGAGATAATTATGTTCAGGCTTAAGAATTTTGTGCAGAACGAGAGAAAAAGAGAAATAAAGCAGATAATTTCCCTGGAGAAGAAGATAGAAGACCGGATAGCACTTAGTAGGTATAGTCTTAGGATTAAAGCCAGGGTCGACCGCATTGATAGGCTTGCGGATAATAGCATCCTAGTCATCGATTACAAGACCGGCTCTGCCGACATCCTTCCTGATGATGCCGTTAAGATTAAAAATGACGGTTTTAGCCGTCAGGCGTTAAAAGAGAGGATGAAATCATTCCAGCTTCCTATTTATTTGTTGCTTGTGGATATGCTTTATCCCAAAGAAAGGACCAATGCCTGTTTGTACAGCCTCAGGGATTTTAAGAATGAGCTGGGCCTAAAGATGCTTTTTAAAAAAGAGGAGCATTTTCGGAATAAGGAGGAGATTATCGCAGTATATAAGCAGGCCCTGGAATCGATAATAGAAGAGATCCTTGACCCTTCCGGGGTATTTAAGGCAGATGATTCCAGCGAACACTACTGCGGCCTATGCCCATTCTTTTATCTATGCCGTTAACTCGCTTTAGCTAACAGTCAGCGGAGCTTTATGTAACCTATTACGAATAAAGTAGTTTGAGCCATTAATTTTATTCTTGCCTAAACATGTATTTGCTATACAATATAAGCATAATAATAGAGGAGAAGATTCGTAATTCATAAAATCATTGAATCTTATTTTCATTGTCAGATAACTATGCGTAGATTTTTGAGTTTATTTCTTTTTTTTGCCATTCTGTTTTCTACCACTCGAGTTTTTGCCCAAACAAAAAATAATGATAAATTTGAATTTACTGTTGCCGGTTGTATTCATTTTGGCGTATCAAACCCTAAAGATTGGGAGTTGACCGTGTATAAGATAAATCAAAACAATCCGGATTTTGTGGTATTTCTGGGCGGGATGGTCGATCCCATGAGTCCGGATAGCGTTGAATCTCTGTGGGCTGATTTCAGTCTCATTACGGATAATTTAGGCAAGCCGACTTACAATGTCCCCGGCGATTGCCGAATAAGGCCATTTTCTATACCTCAAGACAGGCTTGGCTTGATGAAGAAGCTCTTTTTGGATAAATACAAGAAACTTTACCAGTCTTTTGAGTATAAAAATAATCTATTTATATTGCTCGATTCGGATGGCCTTTTGGATAAAATAAAAGGGCTGATCCCCGGGGAACAGCTGGATTTTTTAAAAAGAACTATTATTAATGCTTCCAGCTATAACAATGTTTTTATTTTCCTGCACCGTTCCTTCTGGCTTGAAGATGATTCCGATTGGTTTAAAACCATTCACCCGCTTATCAAGGGTAAAGTAAAGTATGTTTTTGGCGCCAATAAACACTTTATTGACTATAGGGAGGTAGACGGAGTTAATTATGTAGCTTCAGGATTTCCTCCCTGTGGTATCGAAAGGCCTGAAGCGATAAAGCCGCAATTTCCCCATGTTTTACAAGTCAAAGTAGACAAAAACAAAGTATCTATTGATGTCATACCAACAAAAATATTCTTCATTCCGATCGAAAGAATGGATAATATCGGAAGAGAGTTTAATTTACCCTATATGGTTTTATCCAGGGCTATATCGAGGTATGATTTTAATTCGCCCGAGAGGGCCGCATATCTTCCAACTGCTAAGGTCGTTAAATCTTTAAATATCAGTCCTGGCATGACTATATTGGATATAGGCGCAGGCTCGGGATTGTTTAGCTTTCTTTTTGCCGATGAGCTGGCAGGGACAGGAATGGTGTTTGCCACGGAAATTGATCCGTCGTCAATAGAATACATCAAAGATAAGATGGCCGGCCGATACAATAATATACTTCCTGTGCGCGTTCAGCGCGAAGGCCTTGACCTTTTTTATAAACAGCATTCCTTTGATCTTATATTTTTATGCAGAGTTTACCAGGGCATTGATCAACCCGAGCATTACTTCCGTGAATTAAGGCCATCACTTGCTAAAGATACAGGGCGTTTATATATAATAACTCCTAAGACTGTCTTTGGTTTTGACGAAATTGACTTTGAGGGCTACAAAAATGTAGTCTATTTATTGCGTAAGAACGGCGAAGGTTTTCCCGTATTCGACAGATTAAGCCGGCAAATACAGGATTTTATCCGGTCATGGCAGGGAGGGGATGTTCCTTCTGATATCCGGATAAAAATTACCCGGGATTTTAATATGATGCTCTCGGATAGATTTCTATTCAATGATTTATCGAGGTATTACATTCCTGTTTTTTTCCCTACCTTTGAATACTGGATAAACGCGGGCATGTATCCGGAAGATAACCGGTTGTGCAAGTGGCTAATCGGAAATCTTAGAACGAGTGAAGTCTTTGATAAAAATAAGGAAAATATTACAGACATAGATAAGAGAGAATTAAGCGAGTTGAACAAGATCCTGCTTTGCGGTATTTTCCGGATCGGCAGGCTTTCCAAAGAAAATCTTGTCGGTGTAAATTGGGAGAAGCCTGGCATTATATCAACAATGAAAGCCGCAGGTTATCAGTTTGTCCGGGAATATGATTTTCTCACCCGGAACTACTTTTTTGAATTTAAAAGAATAGACTAAAAGATTAAAAAATCCAATGGAACAATCATACATGCTTTATAAATATCTGGGTGGTTTTGCTGCTTTAGCCTCAGCCGGCGCATGGGCGTTCGGATCCTTGTTTTTAAAAAAACTTGGTGATGAAATTTCTCCTTTTGGCGTAAATCTGGGAAAATGCGTGATTGGCTGTTTTTATTTGGGAATTATACTTTTACTGGTCGGGATAAAACCGGTCAGCAATCAGGCTTTTTGGTTTCTAGGCCTAAGCGGCTTGTTAGGGATAACCTTAGGCGATACCTTTTTCGTTAAGTCTCTAGTATATTTAGGCCCAAGATTAGCCCTTTTATTAGGCACTCTCGGGCCGATTATAACCGTCGTCCTGGCGGTTGTTTTTTTAAAAGAGAGACCCGCGCTCCTGACATGGCTGGGGATTTTTATTACTATTATAGGTGTCAGCTGGGTGATATGGGAACGATCATCAAAACAAGGTACGGATAAAAACCGGGCTTTGGGTATAAAATACGGGTTGCTTTCAACCTTCTGTTCATCAGTCGCAATAATCTTTGCGAAAGTGGGGGTGGCTAATGTTTCTGCCTTACAGGCGACTTTTATCCGCCTGGCATGGGGAGGGATTGCCCTTGTTTTCTGGGGTATCGCAAACCGCAGGTTAAAGAATTGGATGAATCCCTACAGAGATATCCGTTTATTAAAACTAGCCTTCTTTTGCGTTTTTATCGGGATCTTTGGAGGATTTTTTCTTTTTCTCTTTTCCCTGAAATATATCGGCGCCTCCTCCGCTACGACCCTAAATTGCACTACTCCTTTATTTATACTTCCGATAGCGGCATTTGCCTTGAAGGAAAAGATAACACTAAGGATAATTGCGGGAACGGTAATCGCGGTTTTCGGAGTGATATTGATATTCGCCGGGTAACCCGTAATCTCTTAATCGTTGTAAGGAGATAACTCGCCTGCGGGATAATCTGATTTTGGGAAGGGCAGATATTCGGGCGCGTAAAATTGCGTAACGACTTCGTCCGCGAAGATACTTCCTTTCTCGGTAAGCACTATAGCGCCATCCTTATCTTCAATTAAGCCGTATTTTTTTAGTTTCTCTATACGCGCTCCGAAAAGTTCCTGAATGGATAACCCGGTATTTTTTTGATATTGCGTTTTATTTATTCCGCAGTGTTTTAAAGGCAGTACAAATGCCCTGCGCTGGTTATCGTCGGAGGTCCTGATCCTGCCCCGGTCAAGCGCAAGCCTTCCTTTCTCAATAAAAGAGTAGTAATGCTCAAGGCTCTGACTTGTATTTTCCATGTACCTTCCCTGTAAAACAGATGATGCCGATATCCCCAGACCGATAGTATCATATAAATTCTGGGTCCTGCCTAACTGATAAATCGGATTGTACTGCTGATTACGCGAAAAAAACATTCTATAATATTCCTGAAATCCATGATGCGACGCAATGACCTTGGCAGACATTTTTTGAAAACAGGTCATATTTAGGTCGGGGAATAGATGTTTGTTATTTTCGTAATATTGTCTGATTTGCGCTTTTCCGTAGCCATGAGGGACAATGCGTAAGCGGTACAATTCGTACCCGTCAACATCCAGTGTGTGGGCTTCTAAAAGATCCTGGATCCACATCTCTAAAGTAATTCCAGGGAATCCGTATAATAAGTCAATGCAGATACTTTGAAACTTTTTATTTTTGATCTGCTGGATCGCGTCTTTCGAATGAGATACTGTATGATGCCTGCCCATAGCGCGCAAAATCTCATCGTTGAAAGACTGAACGCCTAAGCAAATACGGTTGACGCCATGATTTTTTAGTATATCCAGCTTGCGCGAGCCTTCTATGCCCGCCAAAGTTCCCGGCTCTGCTTCAACAGTAAACTCCTTACAGGCGAAGAAATTCAACCCGTTATTGGCTATGGTTAATAATCGTTCAAGCTGCCGGCAGGATAGAAAAGTAGGAGACCCTCCTCCGATAAACAGCGCATGAGGGGAAATCTTCGTTTCTAAGCGTGCCTGCCATAACGCGAATTCCTTTTCTAAATAATCAAGATATTGGTCTATTTGCCTTTCGCTGCTATCAACATAAGTTAGAAAATAGCAAAACATGCATTTCTGCGGGCAAAATGGGATATGAATATATACTACCAGGGGGGGGTTCCCTCTATAGACAAGCCCTTTGAATATTTCTTCTTCGCTGTTCGCGGGGCTGGTGATGGTGTAAAACTTGCTTGGCGGATAATAAAGTGCGCGGTAGTGTAAATTATGAAGAGGCAATAAGCCGGATGCTTTTAACTGCGCTATGTCGAGCGCGTCCGTTCTCTGACGTACAAGATCAATAAAACTGCCTACTTCCATAATAAATATTTTTTAATCATTAATGCCAAAACGATTAATTTCCACAAGATTGTTTTTTATATTTTCCGGAACGTAGTAGGCGATGATTCCCAGGGATCCGATGACGACAAGGCCGCAATACATATCGACGATCCGAAATTGATCCCAGGCATTCCAAATAAAATAACCAATGCCATTTTTGCTGAAGGTGAATTCACTGGCTACGACCATTGACAAACCATGTCCCAGTCCGGTCTTAACACCATTGATAATTTCAGGCAGGGCTCCCCGTAAAACTATCCTTCGGACTTTTTTAAGTAAAGGGATACCGAACGCCGCCGCGATATCCATGTAATCTTCGGTAAATAACCTTTGTACTCCATGAAGGGTATAGAAAAGTACCCAGAAAAATATGCCGACCGTTATCAGGGCTATTTTAGAAATATCGCCCAAGCCAAAGATTACCAGCAATAAAGGAAATAGCGCTAATTTAGGCATAGGATATAGAGTAGCGATAAGCGGAGTAAAAATAAATGAGCACCATTTATTCATGGCGATTGACATGCCGATAATAACTGCCAGGGGGATAGCAATGCTTGCCCCAGCGATCAATCGATATAGGCT
>JAHKBC010000221.1 GCA_018825725.1 Candidatus Omnitrophota bacterium | reverse complement strand
TAAGAGCGTATATCCAGGCATCACTGGTATTTTCAATAAACCCCTGCAGCATAGCTACTGTAACCGGTTCTGTCCCCTGGCCGTAGTATTCAATAGCCCCTAAAAGCGGCGGAACACCTTCGGCTTGCCCGAAATGAGTAAGCGCGTTCAAAATCTCTTCTTCCGGATTAATCCCCTGGTCAAGGCGCCGATATAGTTTTAAAATGCTCTTCCTGCTAAAAACCACGGAAGTATTACTCTGCTCTGCCTGCATAACCTGGGATGTTTTTATTTCCTCTACATCTGATAAATTATCTTTTAATATTTTTGTCGGTACACAACTAAAGAATCCTTTTGATCCCTTAATCCGTTTTCTTTGAGTAATGCCTGCGAGTAATCCATAGCGCAGCTCCTCATCATACATGCCGTCAAAAAGTATTCCCTCTTGTTCCGTTCCCATGCGCACTGTCGCAATTACCGCCTTTGGGTTTTTCTCTAGTAGTTCCACAGCCTCGCTTTTAAGCCTTAAACCCAAAGGCACACAATAGGTTTCCGGAGTACCGTCATTATAAGATAACTCCAATAATAATATATGAAACCATGCTAAACCGCTTGAATAAACGGCATCCTCGATTATCTTACAATTTCTGATAATCCGTGATTTAGAACCAAACCAACGGCACGTCTTGATATAGTCCGACAAAATACTTTCAAGGGCATGCTTAAATTGATCCCCGATCGCTAGCTTCCATTCATCCTGGGAACATTCCAGGCTAATTTCCTGGCCTAACAAAACACTCTGAATATTCTCTCCCTTTTTTATTTTAAGCCAGTAATGACTATGCGGGCCCAGGGTCAAGACATACGGATTTTTATTAATAAGAGGAAAGGTATTTTCGCTAAATACCTCAAAAGGCAGGTATCCGTCGTACTGAGGCATTTCAATAGAAGCAGCTTGGGCAAAGCGGGAAAGATTGGCAACCACAATAATAATTTCTTCCTGATAGTGGCGCGCAAAAGATAAAACCTTTGGATTATTGCACGAAAGCAAGTCAATGCCCCCGTGGCTGAAAGCATTACACTTCTTACGCATAGCAATAACCCGCCTCATCCACCACAAGGAAGACGAGAGATTGCGCTCTTGATTCTCGACATTAAGCCCTTCATAATGATATTCTGGCTCCACAATAACAGGCAAATAGAGCTGCTGCGGATTAGCTTTAGAAAAACCGGCATTCCTATCCGGTGACCACTGCATTGGCGTGCGTACGCCATTACGATCGCCTAAATAATAGTTATCGCCCATTCCTAATTCATCTCCGTAATATAACACTGGTGTCCCAGGCAAAGAAAACAGCAATATGTTAAGGAGCTCTATTTTTCTACGGTTATTGCCTAATAAGGGCGCCAAACGTCTGCGAATCCCAAGATTAATCTTTGCCTTGGGATCCTGGGCAAACGCGCGGTACATATAATCCCTCTCTTCATCCGTAACCATCTCTAACGTGAGTTCGTCATGATTACGCAAAAACAATGCCCACTGACAACTCTCAGGGATACTGGGAGTCACTCTCAAGATGTCTGCGATGGGAAAACTATCTTCCATTTGAATTGCCATAAACATCCTTGGCATCAGAGGAAAATGAAACGCCATATGGCACTCATCACCCGAACCAAAATATACCGCAGCATCTTCAGGCCACTGATTAGCTTCGGCCAAAAGCATCTTATCTTTAAACTTACTTTCAACATGCGCGCGAAGTTTTTTTAAGAAAGCGTGAGTTTCAGGCAAATTTTCGCAATTAGTCCCTTCTCGCTCAAACAGGTAAGGCACCGCATCTAAGCGCACACCGTCTACCCCCAGTTTAAGCCAAAAATCAACAACACGCAGCATGGTCTTTTGAAGATAGGAATTATCAAAATTAAGATCCGGTTGATGAGAGTAAAACCGATGCCAATAATAGGCCTGAGCAACCGGATCCCATGCCCAATTAGATGTTTCAAAATCCTTGAAAATAATACGGGCATCCTTATATTTATCCGTTGTATCGCTCCAGACATAAAAATCTCTTAAAACACTCCCCTTCTCAGCCCGGATGGCCCTCTGAAACCACATATGCTCTCGGGAGGTATGATTCAATACGAGCTCTGTGATTACACGCATGCCTTGGCGGTGCGCCTGGGATAAAAATTCCTTGAAATCCCTCAACGTCCCATAATCAGGATGAATGTTAAAATAATCAGAGATATCGTAGCCGTCATCTTTTAAAGGCGAAGGATAAAAAGGCAGAAGCCACACCACAGTTGCCCCGAGGCTGCGGATATATTCCAGCTTGGAAGTTAACCCTTTAAAATCGCCAATACCGTCTTGGTTACTGTCAAAAAAGGTTTTTACATGTACTTCGTAAATAATAGCATCCTTATACCAAGTACTATTTTCCTTAAAATTTGCTTTTTGGATCATTAAATCTCCTTATAAATAATAATCAAAGTCCGTTTCACGGCGCACGCGGTGATGAAGGCGCAAAATATGCGCCGGCATAGCAATAGGGTCTAAAAGAATAAAATTACGCTCTCCTGTCCAAAAATAACGGTCGCGGCTCAATAGATCCACAACCAGATATTGCTGGTCATTGCCAATGCCCAGCTCTGAAATGGGAACACGCACCCATCCGGACTGGGCATGATAAGGATCTAAATTTACTATAATAAGCAGCACGTTAGAGAAATCTTCCGTTGCCTTCATATAAAACAAAAGATTATCATTATCTACTTCACAAAACTTCACATTATTTGTTTCCTGCAACGCCGGGTTTTCTTTACGTATTTTATTCACAAGCGTAATAATGTCCTTCAAGTTACCATCTTTATCGCGATCCCAATGTTTAATCTCGTATTTCTCAGAATTAAGATATTCTTCTTTGCCTGGCAGAGCCTCGCTAACACAAAGCTCAAATGCCGGGCCATAAATTCCATAATTCGAAGAAAGAGTAGCGGCCAAGATAAACCGAGCAATAAATGCAGGCCTGCCTCCATACTGTAGATGTTCCGGAAGAATATCGGGAGTATTGGTCCAGAAATTAGGCCGGAAATATTCTTTGATCTGACTCTGCGTCAAATCGGTTAAATACTCGGTAAACTCGCGTTTAGTGTTACGCCAGGTAAAATAAGTATATGATTGGCTGAAACCGAGTTTCGCAAGCCGATACATAACCTTGGGCCGAGTAAAAGCTTCCGACAGAAAAATAACCTCAGGATATTCGCTTCTTACTTGGTTAATCAACCATTCCCAAAATGCAAAAGGCTTTGTATGAGGGTTATCAACGCGAAAAGTCTTAACTCCCTTATGTACCCAAAACAGAACAATATTTCTTAACTCTTCCCAGAGTTCCTGTGCATTTCTAGTTTCAAAATTGAAGGGGACGATATCCTCGTATTTCTTGGGCGGATTTTCGGCGTACTGAATACTACCATCCGGACTTTTTTTAAACCATTCCGGGTATTCTTTTATGTAGGGATGACCCGGGGAACACTGAAACGCCAGATCCAAAGCTATCTCTAAACCGACTTTCCTGGCTTCCCGCACCAGCCTCTCGAAATCTTTAATTGTACCCAACGACGGCTCAATGGACATATGCCCCCCGCTAGCTGACCCGATCGCCCATGGACTACCAGGATCTTCAGGAAGTGAACTAGTGGCATTATTCTTTCCTTTTCTGTTCTTTTGCCCTATCGGATGAATTGGAGGAAGATACAATATCGAAAATCCCATTCTAGAAATCTCTCCAAGCAATGCGATACAATCTTTAAAAGTGCCAGGCTTAGCGGCCCCTAAGCCACAAGAACGAGGAAACAGCTCATACCATGCTCCAAATCCAGCTTCTGGCCTTTCGACAGAAACCGTTAATTCCTTGTCATAGACAACCCCATCCTTCAAATCAAGGCATTTCTTGGCTATACTTAGAATATCTTTTTCTAAACAAGAAGCGACAGCGCGCGTAACATCTCCCTTGTTAATTATTTCAAGAAATGTTTTTAGAATATTCCTGTCCTCCTCTTTGACTTTGCCGATAATAGTCTTTAAGATACCCCGTCCAACCGCAAGATCCAAGCGCACATCCTGGCCGGCTTCAAACTTTTTACGAAGATCGTTTTGCCAAGTACTTACAAGGTCGACAGAAGCCCAAACAGAATATTTATATACGCCTAATTCACTCACCCTAAAAAAAGCCTCCCATTTGTCATTACTTAAGAAACGCATGGGAATTTCATCCCAATTTTGACGGCCGGGAGCTTTTACTAATAAAATTGCTGTCAAGGCATCATGACCATCGGTAAAAATATCTGCCCTAACCACGACCTTCTGTCTTGGGACGCGCTTTATGGAGAATTTTCCTCCGTCAATTTCCGGTAATACATTCTCAATTATAACTCTACTCATCATTTTCTCTCGCATTCTCAATCATTGCTCCTTTCTGTTATTAAGGCAATAATTGCAACGCAACTTTTTTACTATTGCTTAAATTACTTTAAAATTCCGTTTTTGTAAACGATAAACGAATCTTTGATGCGCGACTTGAGGGATGCAGTATATTTAAATCCGCTCATCGCCCAAAACGTTGATAACGACTGAACCATTCCGAAAAACAGAATACTCGCCGACATAACATTTATATCCATGCGAAATCGCCCACTCCTGATACCTTCAAGAAGAATATTATTTATTATCTTAAGATAACTATGCATAATTTGGAGCATCTTTCTCTGAAACACCTTATCTTTAAGGTTCAATGTTTCATTAATAAGCATAAAAGACGTGGCTTTTCTTTTTTCGACATACGCTATATGCGAGGTAAGAATATGCTCAAGTTTTATTAAAGGATCTATCTCTTTTTTTACGATTGGTTCGATGGTTTGCATAAGCGTTACATCAATATCGTCAATTAATAAATTGATTATCTCTCGTTTGCTCTTAAAATGCCGATAGAGCGCGCCCTCTGTCATCCTAACATCCTTTGCGATTTGTCGCACTGTAAGATGTTCGAATCCTTTAAGGGCAATGATGTTTCGCGCGCTGCAAAGAATCTCTTCCCTCCGGATACTCTTGGACTTACGATTGGTACTCATCATATGCTCCTATGTAAGTAAGTGTTTACTTACATTATAACCTGCCTGCTTATCTTTGTCAAATATCTTTTATATTAATCCCCACTTGGGGCGCCTTTGGTCAAACCCATTAGCCGCCTCAGAGTTCTTTTAAGCCAGCGTAATAATTTCAAAGCCTGTTCAATACGCAAGAGAAAGCAAAAAATAAGGTAGCTAAATGCCCCGCAGATTATCGGAACCAATAAATTAGCGGCTCTATCCAAGATAGAATTCCCTGAAATTATACGTAGCTGCATTGCCAAATAACATACCAGGCTCATGGCTAAACTCGCCAATAATATTTTAAAGAATTGCCCGGATATCAAAGGCAAGCCCAAACCACCAATCTTCTTCTTTAACATTAACCATGAAACAACAAATGTTATGATTCCTGTCAGGGATGTAGCAAGAGCTAGGCCATTTAACTTCATGGGAAACATTAACAGGAAATTAAAAATAATATTCAGGATTAAGGATAATAAAGATATTTTTGCCGGAGTTACCGTGTCTTTGAGTGAAAAGAAACAGGAGTTCAAGATCTTGGTTCCGCCGTAAGCAAATAGCCCAAGGCTGTAGAAAAAGAGCACCCCGGT
>JAHKBC010000220.1 GCA_018825725.1 Candidatus Omnitrophota bacterium | reverse complement strand
CTAAACTGCTAGGCATCATATCATGATCTAGGGCGTACAAATCTAAAGCTGTCTTTAGGGCCTTAAGGTTAGCCCCACAGATTTTTTCATTAGAACTGCTAACGGCATTGTTGTACAAAGAAAAACCTATAGCTGCCAGCGTACCAACTATTACTACAACAATCAGCAACTCCATCAAAGTAAAACCATACTTACGCATAAGGTCTCCTTTTTTGAGTATTATAATCAAAATAATCCAGGGAGCGGTTATTCCGGCTGTATCAAATTCTCAAACTTGGTGTACTCCTTAATAAAGGTCAACTTCACTTGGCCAACCGGGCCGTTGCGCTGTTTAGCAATATTTATCTCGGCAATCCCTTCATTCTCCGGGGTCGGCTTATAATATTCTTCGCGTAATAAAAGCACTACCACGTCAGCATCCTGCTCTATCGCTCCGGATTCCCGTAGATCCGATAACTGCGGACGATGCCCTTCCCGGGATTCCACGGCCCGGGATAACTGGCTTATCCCGATAATCGGAACGTTCAATTCCCTGGCTAATGCCTTTAGCGATCGCGAAATATCAGAAATCTCCTGCTGCCTGCTTTCTGCGCTGGCGTTACCGCTTCCCCGCATAAGCTGTAAATAATCCAAAATAATCATCTGTATATCATAGCTAGCCTTAAGGCGCCGCGCCTTAGCCCTAAGTTCCATTACCGAAATTGCCGGAGTATCGTCGATATAAATAGGGGCCTCGGATAACTTCCCTGCGGCCGCGGTCAATCTTGGCCAATCTGAAGGAGCCAAAAACCCTGTTCTGACATTGTGGGCATTGACCCTGGCATGCGAACAAAGCATCCTTTGGACTAACTGCTCTTTTGACATTTCCAGACTGAAAACAGCTGTAGGTATCTTTTGCACTACCCCTGCATGCTCTATTACCCCTAAAGCAAAAGCGCTTTTACCCATGGAGGGCCGTCCGGCAATAATAATCAAATCCGAAGCCTGTAAACCCGCGGTCAACCGGTCAAAATCCACGTAACCTGTAGGAACACCTGTGACATGAGTCTTGCGTTGGTAAAGTTTATCAATAGTCTCAATGCTGTTTTTTACGATTTCTTTCAGATGTATGTAGCTTGAGGCAGGGCTCTTGTCGCTGATTTCAAAGATAAGCCTTTCGGCTTTATCTAACAGATCATTAACATTTCCATCGTTCTGGTGGCACAAAGAAATAATCTGACTGGAACTAATAATAAGAGTGCGCAGGACATACTTTTGTTTAACAATCCCTACATAGTGGCCTACGTTGACAGCAGTAGGAACGCTATTGACCAACTCCGTAAGATAGCTTACTCCCCCGATATTCTCCAGGGCAGATAATCTTTTCAGCTCATCTGCCAGGGTAATAAGGTCAACTGCCTTATTAGCATTATAGATATTTGTTATGGCCTCAAAGATATTCTTATGGGAATCTTTATAGAATGAGTTCTTATCCAACGACTCAATGGCCGTCCCAATGGCAAATTCATCTAGGATCATTGAACCTAAAACCGCCATCTCGGCTTCCAGGCTCTGCGGAGGGAGAAATTCTTTTGAGATATCAGGCATGATTTATTTCTTTACTACCCAGATCTTAACTTTGGCCGTGATTTCGGGATGAAGTTTAACCGGGACTTCGAATATGCCTAAGGACTTTAACGGTTCATTAAGTAAAATCGAATCCTTTTGAATCTTAAAACCTTCTCCATCTAACGCCTCGGCTATATTATGGATGGTAATACTGCCGTAAATTTTCTCATCATCATGCACCATGGCCGGCATAGTAAAAGAAAGCTTCTCTAGTCTTTCTTTTAATCCCTGGGCCTCCAATTTTTTCTTCTCGTACTCCAGGTCTCTTCTCTTTTTATCCTGTTCAACAATTTTAAGATTTGCCTGATTGGCAGGCACAGCCAGTTTTTTTAGTAAAAGAAAGTTATTGGCAAAACCATCCTTTACTTTTACTACGCTTCCTGCTTTGCCTAAACCTTTAACATCTTGCATCAAGATTACTTCCATGATCGCTCTCTATTTATAAGTAGTATAGGGCAAAAGCGCTAGAAAACGGGCGTGCTTAATAGCCTGGCTAAGCTGACGCTGATGTTTAGCGCATGTTCCCGAGGAGCGCGAAGAAACCATTCTTCCACGCTCCTTGATGAAAGACTCCATTATCTTTAAATCCTTAAAATCTATTCTTTTAAGCCTGTCTGCGCAAAAACGGCAGACTCTCTTGCGATAAGAGAAAAATTTTGATTTCTTTTTTTTAAAACCCTTGGCTTTTAACTTAACCTTCATTATTCTTATCCTCGCTTTCTCCTAACCATTCTGTCTCAGTAGTAGATTCCGGCGGAATCTCATCTTGAGCTACTGCCGCAGCAGGAGATTTCGAACCCTGGCCCAGGAATTGAATTCTCTCTGCCCTTACTTCGATAGTTGTACGCGTCTTTCCGGTATTATCCTCCCAAGAACGCGACTGTAACCTTCCTTCCACAAAAAGCGGGCTGCCCTTATGCAAATACTGATTGCATGTTTCAGCCTGCTTGCTCCAGACAACCGCAGTAATAAAACAAACTTCATCCTTAAGCTCCTGGTTCCTGTCGCGATAACGGCGGTTTACCGCCAATCTTAAATTTGCCACTGCCGTGCCTTGCGGCGTATAACGCAACTCCGGGTCCCGGGTTAAATTTCCCATAAGCATTACTTTATTCAGACTTGCCACAACATCCTCCTATTTGTTTTACTAAGGCCGGGTGATTAACGAACGCAAAATATATTCATTCAGCCTATAAGCATATCTAATTTTGGTTATCGCCTGAGCGGGCGCGTTAAAATTAACCAGATAATATGTGCCTTCCGGGTATCTCTTAATCATAAAGGCAAGTTTTTTTCTTTCTATCCATACACCGGCTTCATTTACCTCCCCGCCGTTTTTAGTAATTGCCTCAGCGATAGATGCGCACAAAGATTTTTTATCCTCCTCTGATAAATCCGCCCTCACGATCAACATTGCTTCATACTTATTCATTAATAAAACCTCCTTAAATTTGAGCCGCGACAGCGGCGAAAATTTACTCCGATAGCGATAGTGCAATACTTAGCTATTGGAGTTAACCTTTTTTCCCGCGACAGCGGCGAAAATTTACTCCGATAGCGAT
>JAHKBC010000219.1 GCA_018825725.1 Candidatus Omnitrophota bacterium | reverse complement strand
CTTTGCGCAATATTTCTTCTAAGAATCCCTAAACAAAGATTGAATGCAATATGGGCTGTGGTATGTATAGCTGTTTCTATCTGGGGCGTTGGATCCTACAAGTTTTCAACTGCTCAAACTAAAGAAGTGGCGTTCTTTTGGTGGCAAATAGCACACATAGGCACAATATTCGTACCTGTATTTTACTATCATTTTGTACATTCATATCTTAAATTAAATAAAATATACCAAAAACACCTACTTATTGTAGTCTATCTATTAGGTGTATTCTTTCTTGTATGTACTTTTTATCCGAAAAAAATATTCATAGGTGAGCTTAGACTTATATTTAATCAATACTACTCACATGATTGGACAATAAAAAAGAATATACTTTACTTACTTTTTTATATTAGTTTCTACTGGATACTTTTAATGTATTCTTTTTGCTTAATCTTAAATAGGTATCTTCATTCTAGTGGACTTATTAAAAATCAACTAAAATATTTCTTTGTTGCTATGATAGTTGGTTGGTTTGGTCCCCATGGAGACTATCTTCCAGTATTCGGAATATATATTTATCCATATTCAAATTTTCTTATGACCTTTTACACCATCATTATAGCCTATGCGATTTTTAAATACCGGCTTCTGGATGTAAGAGTTGCCATTACCCGCGCTGGCCTTTTTATTGCGGTTTATACTCTGGTTTTAGGCGTTCCATTTGCCATTGCCAATCTTTACAAACAGACATTAGTAGATTGGTTAGGGGCAAACTGGTGGATGCTTCCTCTAAGCTTAATGGCAGGCTTAGCTACAATCGGGCCATTCATCTACATCTATCTTGACCGCAAAGCAGAAGAGGCGCTTTTAAGAGAACAAAAGAGATACCAGAACACCTTAAAGCAGGCATCGGTAGGAATGACCCGCATTCGCAATTTAAAAAGGCTCCTGGAATTAATCGCCCATATCGTAACCAAGACCGTCAAAATTTCCTACGTAGCTATCTATATCTACGATAAGGATAATGATGAGTATGTCCTGCAGGTCAACCGAGACAAAGGGAGGATTCCCATTGCCCGATTAAGCTCATCCAATATCCTTTTAGATTTTCTATTTAGAAAGCGCGAACCAATTATCTATGAAGAAATCAAACGCCTTAGCGAAGACTCTACAAACCCAATTTATAAAAGTATAGAAGAAAATATGGCGCAATTAACGGCTTCAGTTATTATTCCCAGCCTCTTAGAAAGAAAACCCATGGGCTTTATTGTCCTGGGAGACAAAATGTCAGGACAGATTTATACTCCGGATGATTTAAATGTCTTCCAGGTCTTAGCCAGCCAGGCAGCATTGGCTATTGAAAATGCTAAATTTATAGAAGAGGCTAAAGAAATGCAGGCGCAGATTGCCCACGCGGAAAAGATGGCTACCGTAGGAACCATGGCTGATGGATTATCGCACCAGATCAATAACCGTTTCTACGCCTTATCCCTAATCGCCGGAGACGCGCTAGATAGCTTAAAAATCACAGATACCACTAAATGCACTCCCGAAGTCCAGCAGATGCTTCAGGATATTAACCACGCCTTAGAGCGCATTGAGGTAAATGTAATGAAGGGTGGAGAGGTTGTTAAAGGTATCTTAAAATACACCCGCAAGGAAAAAGAGGTCTTTGAATCCTTAATCCTGGATGAAATAATTGACGGCACCCTGGACATGGTACAGTATAAAGTAAAGCTTTCGGATATAGACATTATCCGTAGTTACCGCAAAGACATTCCCGGGATACAAGGTAACCTGGTCCAACTTCAGGAGGTCTTCTTTAATTTTATCGATAACGCCAATGACGCGATGGCTGAACGCAAAACCACCCTTAAGGAGCCGGGATACCGCGGAAAGATTACTATCTCAGCGATAGATGAAAATAACTCCCTGCAAGTTATTATCCAGGATAACGGCATGGGTATTAAAAAGCAGGACACCAAGAAAATATTCACTCCTTTTTTTACCACCAAAATCTCCTCCCGCAAAGGCACCGGGTTAGGGCTCTATGTGATTAATAAAATCATTACAGAAAACCATCACGGCAAGATACTCTTTGAATCCGAACATATGGCCGGAACGCGCTTTATCATCGAGCTGCCGATAGCTCAACCGCCTGCAGCCCAATAGCATTTTCTTTTCATGGAATAGCGAATATGGAATTACTTCTTGCAAAGTCGGAAATAGTTTAATAGAATGTAAGCCTGTGTTAAAAGAGGAGGTAGAGTGCCAAAACTGATGATTGTAGATGATGAAGATGACGTGCGCGAGTTTGCCGCTAACTTCTTCCGCAAGCGCAAGATAGATGTAGTAACCGCGGAAAGCGGAGAAGACGCCCTGCGCAAGCTGGAAAAAGAAAAACCCACCCTGGTTCTTTTGGATATCCAGATGGCAGGGCTAGACGGTATCCAGACGCTGGAATCAATTAAGAAAAAAAATAAAGATATCAAGGTAGTCATGGTCACCGGGCGAAGCCCTTCGGAAAATAATACCCTGGAAAAATGCAAGAGCCTGGGGGCAATGGATTATATCCATAAGCCGCTGCGCCTTGATGAGCTGGAACGTGTAGTGCTATCCGCCTTAACTTCATAAATACAATATGGCCATAGATTATAAGAAAGAACTAGAAACCGCCGCCAAAAACATGATTCTGGTGCATGAGCCTGACCTGCTCATCAAGATGATTGTGCGCACTATTGTCCAAAAAATCAAGGTCAAGCATGCCGGGATCCTTCTGCGCGACAAAGAAAAAAATAGCTATGTCCTTAACGTATCCGGAGGCCCCAAAGGAATACGCGTGCCTGCAGGATTTGCCCGTATGGATCCGGACAACCCCTTAATCCGCTTCTTTACCACTAAGAGACTCAGTTCTGTAATGAAAAACGGGGCATTCTTCTATTCTGACGGAGAAAAGATGATAAAAAACAGCAGGATCCCCGCAGAACTGCGCGAAATTATCCGACAATCACTTTACCAGATGGATATATTCGATAGCGTGGCCGGCGTGCCGAGTTATTTTCAAGATAGCCTTCTGGGAGTCTTACTTCTGGGTAAGAAAGCCAACGGCCGAAACCTGCGCCACAGGGAGATAGATTTTCTGGTAGCCCTGGCTTCAGACGTAGCCATGGCCATAAGAAACGCCCAGCTCTTTAAGGATTTAGAGCAAGAATTAATTAAGAAACATAATATGTTTATTAATACTACCGTAGCCCTGGCTGCAGCGGTTGACGCTAAAGACCATTATACGCACGGACATATTAATCGGGTGACCAACATCTGTATGGAAATTGTCGCTAAACTAACCCAAAAAGACAAAGTAAAATTCAGCGACAAATTCATGGAGAATCTGCATATCGCAAGCCTCCTGCATGATATCGGAAAAATCGGTATTCCGGAGGCAATACTAAACAAGCCCGGCCCTCTGACCGACGAAGAAAGAAAGATAATTAACGGACACACCTTGATCGGAGTAAATATCCTGCAACCGATAAAAGAGCTTGAAACCGTAATACAGGGAGTAAAATACCACCATGAAAGATACGACGGCGCAGGTTATCCGGAAGGATTAAAAGGCGACGCCATTCCTATTCTGGCAGCAATCATCGCGGTTGCCGACAGCTATGACGCCATGACCTTGGACCGGCCCTACCGTAATGGCCTCTCCAAGAATGCGGCAATGGAGGAAATAGAAACTCAGAGCGGCAAACAATTTCACCCCATGATAGTCCAGGCTTTTAGTGAACTATATAGAGAAGGTAAAATATAACCATGCCCAAGCGTGTTTTGCTCATGCACATATCCAAGGTTTCAGGGCATCGCAGTGCAAGCATAGCCCTTGAAAAAACCCTGAAAATATTGGCTCCTGACACACAGGTGTTGAATATCAACGCCTTCCAATATACCAGCCCCATTGCCGAGAAGATTGCTAACCGCATTTATATGACGGTAATTAATAAAGCTCCGGGTATATGGGAATATATTTACGACAATCCGGCCTTTGCCAGAAGGCTGGAAACCTGGAAAAATCTGGCGCATAAGATAAATAACCCGAAATTAAAAAAACTCTTTGACAGTTTCCGGCCTGATGTAGTAGCCTGCACCCAGGCATACCCTTGTGGAATGGTGGCGGATTTCAAAAAAACCTATTGCGTAGACACCCCCTTAATAGCAGTACTCACGGATTTCTCTCCGCACCGCTACTGGATATACAACCAGGTTAATTATTTCATAACTCCATCGCACGAAATATCACAGCAATTTATGAACGCAGGCATACCGGAAAATAAATTAAAATGTTTAGGAATACCATTTGAGCATAAATTTAACGAACCAGTTGATAAAGAAGAGGTACATAAAAAACTGGGTTTAAACTCAAAAGTGCCCACCATCTTAATTATGGGTGGAAGCCACGGCTTGGGCCCCATAAAAAACATGCTGCAATCATTAGACAAGGCAAACCTTGAATTCCAAATGCTCATCGTAGCCGGCGCGAACATGAAACTCTACCAATCCCTCTCCAGAGACATCCGGACATTTAAGAAAAAATGCGCACTTTTCGGCTATACCGACAAAGTTCACGAGTTAATGAGTATCTCAAGCCTGATTATCACCAAACCCGGAGGCATAACCACTTCGGAAGCGCTGGCCAAAGGGCTCCCCATGCTAATAGTAAAACCTCTGCCGGGCCAAGAAGCCAACAATACCGCATTTCTTACCCTAAAAAACTCAGCTATAGAAATTGAAGAAATTAAAAAGATAAGTTTGGTTATCGAAGAGCTGCTAAAAAATCCCATTAAATTAAAACACTTAAAGGATGCGGCTCTAAATTTAAGTAAGCCTAATGCCAGCATGGATATTGCCAGGCTTATACTCGGCTTATAATTTACGCAACTCAGAAAATGTTTAATTATATCCTCTACAGAATAGGACAATTTTTAGCCTTATCTCTGCCGATAAAAATAGCCTACGCGGTAGCCGTATTCTGCTCAGACCTGCACCAGATTTTTGCCGACAAGGACCGGGCAAATGTTACTGCTAATCTTAAGGTAATATTCCCGGATAAACCCTTAAACGAAATACGCAGGATAAGGCTTAAAATGGCCAGGAACTTCGCCAAATACCTGGTGGACTTTTTCCGTTTTTCTTTAATAGATAAAAAATATATGAGAAAAATGGTTAAATTGGAGAACACCCACTACCTGGATGAGGCATTGGCCAGGAAGAAAGGGGTTATAGCCCTAAGCGCGCATTTGGGTAACTGGGAATTAGGCGGGGCAGCT
>JAHKBC010000218.1 GCA_018825725.1 Candidatus Omnitrophota bacterium | reverse complement strand
TTCCTCTGCATTTTCCGCTCTGGGTGGTTTTAGTGGTTATCAGCCGGGATGTGCTTATCCTCCTGGGCGCAGTAGTAATCTTTATTGTCAAACAAGACATCAATATCCGTCCTACCAAGTGGGGAAAACTTACCACCGTCTTCCAGATGAGCGCGGTGACTAGCGTATTGCTGCAGATTAATTTCAGCTTTATCCTCTGGTGGCTCGCGGTGATATTTACTGTTATTTCGGGAATTGATTATATTATGAGAGGTTTTAAAATACTCTATGCTCTGGATAATAATCGCAGCAACCATTAGCTACCTGGCTGGTTCCATCCCTACTGCCTATATCTTCGGCCGCCTGCTTAAAGGGATAGACATAAGAAAGCACGGCTCGGGAAATGTCGGCGCAACCAATGCCTTGAGAATCCTTGGTAAAAAAGTTGGATTTCTTGTACTCTTATTAGATATTCTTAAGGGTTTTTTACCTGTTTTTCTTATAGCAATTTATATAGCCCCTCAGATTTATCTTATGAGTAATGAAACCATTCTCTTAATAGCGGGAATATGCTGCATCTGTGGGCACAACTGGCCGGTATTCTTAAAATTTAAAGGAGGTAAAGGCATCGCCACTACTCTGGGAGTATTAATCGCCCTGGCAGTACATATACCTTCATTAAAGCTTATTCTGGCCCTGGTAACTTTTAGCTGGTTCCTGGTATTCTTTATTCTTGGTATAGTGTCAATCGCCTCAATAATTAGCGCAATTACCTTGCCGCTCTATGTTTTCTTTTTCAAGCAATCCCAGATTCTAATCCTCACCAGCATTATTTTATGCATCTTTATCATTGTCCGCCACAAATCCAACCTCATGCGTTTCTTCCGAGGAGAAGAAAAGCCGCTTCTCAAAACTAAACCAAAAAATTCCTCCTGAAAACGGTTTCAAAAAAAGATAAGATTATCTTGAAAAGTATGATTTTGCATTTTATACTTAATTAAGAAGGTAAACCAGCTAAAAAGGTAGCCTATTTTTTTTGGGCTATTTCTAAAGAGTTTAAAAAATTATTTAATCCCCGCCAGCCAATAAAGGAGGCGTCAATAGGGGTTGCCGGGTTACAGGACACATAAAATAGGGCTTATGTAACCCGGCAAATTTTTAAAACGCCATTATAGAAAGGAGGGTAAAAGATGCGCGATATCTTATATAAAAACCTGACCTCAAACAACAAGAAAAGAAAAATAATATCCAGTTCCGAAATCTTGGATAAAGACGGTTTTCATTATATAATACATCGTCATTTTGTTTACATGGTCAGAGAGATAGACAAAATTTACAACCAACTTCCCCAACCCTATATGTATGTATATAAGGAGAAGAGTAGTAAGAATAATAGCGAAACTTTTTTTTGCCGGTTAAAAAGAAGCATTGTTTTATCTAATGACAACCAATTGTTCTTGGTTAATTTCATGCATTCACTGAAGATAAATTTAACCGCATCTAGTAACGCCACCAGCCAGTAGAAACCACCCTTAGCAATCCCTTAATAGACATTTGAATTATTTATGCCTGCGGGTTGACAAACAGCATTTTATAGGCTATACTTTGTTTATATTTTAAGGCAAAATTAGATATCTTTTTTTATTCCTTCCTGATTAAAATGGAGGATATCAGGTTGAAACCACAAACTATAAGCCGGATATAAGACCGGGGTCAATTCGGTTTTTTTTATGCTCGATTTAATATGATTAAAAAAATATTAACGATAGTTTTAATTGTACTATTCAGCCTAACTTTTACCATTAAGACCTGCCTGGCCGCATCTCAGGCTGCCGATTTTCTTTTGGAAGTAGGTGAATCATTTTATCGGAGCGGACGCTACGAAGATGCTGCTATGGAATTCAGGAAAGTCCTGCTCATTGACCCGAGAAATGAATTGGCCAACAAGTATCTAAAGACACTGGCCAACCGCAGTGCACCCAAACCAATTGTGTCAGCATCCGCAATGACTTCTCAAACAAACCGCGATGATGTTATGGAAAAAACCATTGCCGGACTCCTGCCACAACCAATTACTGCAAGCCCAGTCAAATATTCTACACCAATCCAAGATAAACCACATTCAGGAATAAAGATTAAGGGAGAAGCGCAATTAGGCCTGGGTATTGATACTAGGGACACAATCTGGAAAAGGTCAAATTTTGATCTTAACGAAGAAAACTGGCGTACACTAACAGATAAATCGGCTTATAATAACCGCTATAATACTTACGACCCCAGAATCTTTGACCGTTTAAGGGTCAATGTCGATACTGATAATCAAGAAGGACTTGGATTTCATACGGATATAACCATTGACCCCTGGAGCTTTACCGGTAAAGGCCCAAAGACAACTGTAACCAGCGGATGGGGAGACTATGCGGAAATCGAACTAAAATACTGGTCGAACACCGGTTACACTATCCCGGAAACAGTCTATACTCAGAGTTTAGGAAATTCATTTAGCCTGCCTGAAACTAAAGTTGGAAAATACGGCACAGACGCTTTCACTACATATGGCGCTTACTGGCCTTCAGATACCTTTAATATACCAGAAACCAAAATACAAAGAGATTTTCAACCCTTAAGGGAACTTTGGGTAGATTATAAAAATGATGTTGCGAAGGTTAGATTTTTTCCGATGGCCTATCAAACCCAAGCCCTTACCAGCGATGACCCGTTGCGCCTGACCAATAACCATGCCTGGTGGGAAGCCAGCCCATGGCTTTATAAATGGAGGGGAGGAATACTCAATACTAATGCCGGACCACCAGTAGATTTTACACCCGGAGCCTGGGATGATCAACTGGCTGCTTTAACCAAAGACAGCGACGCAACATATCTAACCGCGCTCAGGGGCTTTTCTTTTGAATTTAATCCACAGGATGGCACGGAACTAAAAAGCACATTAGCTGCTCCTAAAGGATTATGGCAGGACTATTCTGAAGTCGATAATGTCATCACTGCCTCCAGGTTTAAACAGCGCATTGGAGATAGATCCATTCTCGGGTTTACTCACAGCATGCGCGCCGGGCTTAACTTAGATGATAACTCCAAGATAGATTCGCGCAATAATGTCTTTGGGACTGATTTGAGCCTGGAAGTCAAAGAAGGAACCAAAATATCTTTAGAAGCAGCAACGTCACAAACCCAAAGTGACATTACTAGCCCTGGCTATAGAAGAAAGTGGCGCGGTAATTCATTTTACTTCTCTTTAGTCAATCGATATCCCTCCAGGGAAATTATCGACTCAAGCTACGACGACTTAAAGGCCGATAAAGGCGAAACCATGATTGTAAAGAGCCGATTTTATGCCGCGCACATGGATGAAGGCTTTACTCCGGCATTAAGCAACTATAAGAATACGCGTAAAGACAGCCAGTGGTCGAGACATCTTACCTTTCGCAAGCCTTTTGAATATTATTATGCCGGAATTTATTCTGCAGCCATGAGTTGGAATGACATTAAACCTTTTGGCATTGGAGATGGGATTGATTCCGGAAGGGATGCCTTTGGTTTTAGAATAGAAACCCTATGGCCGGAAAGGTTAGAAAACCTCTTTGATGTGCGTAATGTGCACCTAGCCAACGGTAAGTTTGTGGAGAATGTCGCGCGCGATGAAATAACTTTAAAGGTAACCGATAAACTGACTGCCAAGGGTCTAGCCCTTTACCAATATATGCCTAAAACAACCGCTGGGGAGGACCCATTCTTATACGACGCTGTTTCCGGTAGGTTATTAATTAATGACCAGATTAGAGACGCCGACGACCCATCGCTTAAAACAGGCTCCTTAGGATTAGAATATGCTTTTTATGATTGGCTTGCCCTCAACGGGGTATGGGAACACACTAATGATTACACTTTAGCTTATGACAATTATCCCCGAGGCATATTAAACAGCGCAAATCGTGCTTATCTTTACTGGGAAAATTCTATGCGCTACCGCGAAATGAACAGCTGGCTTTACAGCCAGGGGCTTTTTCCCAATGCCCCGTATCCGTTTTACGATATCTTTAAGGCAGGATTAAGAATTAATCCTATCGATAAAATGGAGGTATATTTTGATTATACGCGTAACGAATTCGAAAGCGCCGGCCCTACATCGGACAACATTAATCATGCCGGAGTAGAAATCGGTTATTTACCTACTGAGAAATTAGGCCTTTATTTGAAATATGTTTATTCGCGCTGGAAGGATCTAGAACGCCTGCAACAAGGTATTACCACGCCAGCCGGACATCATAATTTCTTCGCAGAATTAAGATACCATAGAACCAGTGACGATGAATTGATTTTACAGTACGGAGAATCAGGCTATACCCCAATAGGAGCAGTAACCTTTGACCCTTTTGGCGGCTCACTTTCAGTGCTGGATATCCAGCATATTATCCGCCTTTATTACCGCCGCAAATTCTAATTTAACTTTATTATTTAAGGTAAATATCAATCCTTTGGATTAAACGAGAGCGGATCTGCTGCGCATAAGGGGCAGGTATTAAAGAAGAGCTCAATTCTACAGGATTTCCCAACTGATCCTTAAAAGATATCCTTCTTATCCGGACGCAGTCAGGGCCAAATGTGTTTTTCATACGAGGATTATGGTAAGTAACCATGATTTTACTTAAGAAATTAAAACTGTAGGACTTATCCTTATTAAAAAGCCATTTCGGTAATATCGGATCAAATTTTAGGCATAATTGCTTTTTGTCATTTAGAAAGAATGGCTCCTTGCCTATATTCATCAAAAGCCAGATATTCAAAAATTCGGCGGTCGAGCCTGATAGACGGCTAACAAAACCGGTTCCATGCAGGCGCTTGTCGGGAAAGGCGCTGCTAACCAGAAAAGAAGAGTTTTCTAAAATACTCCTGCCGTAACGCGCTGGATCCTGAAAAGGTATAAGCATACCTTTAAAATCCGCATAAAATTCTTCGTAGAGCCCGCATTTTATAATCTCCAGGAGATACTTATATTCCATATGAAGCCAGATTGATTCATTCTCCAGCCACCCGGGAGTAAAAGCGCGGCACCTGCCAATTTCTTCAGGCATAGCATCAAGCGGAGCAGTAACCTTGTACATCCCTAATTTCTTATCATATAACTGACTATTCCTGACTGCACGATACAATCTCCGAGCCTGGCCTATGTCATTAACCAATCTTAAAGCATGCACTTGAGATTCCAGGAAGAAGGGAAGCCTTTTTTGAGTAAACTTCCGCGGCATAATAAAGCCATCTTTAATCTGATCATATTCCAAAACCTCATAATAGAAATAGGCGGTATAAATATTATCCTTTTTAACCAAGGCCTTATTCAGGCCAATATCTATCTTTATAAGGAGATTGTTAAGAAAAGAAATTAAACTAGAGGAGCTGACATCAACTTCTTTACCGCTAAGGCCAAAGCGGTTTTTTAAACGGTAATTTTCCTTTAAGGTTGAACTCTTATCCCAATAAATATAATCCCTGTTAACCGCGCCGAGCTCCAGATACTCCTTTATTATTTTATCCAGGCTGTCAAGAAAATCATGTATTTCTTCGCTCAATGCTATATTTTTAATTCCTGACATCTGAAGTTTTTCTTTAATAAATTTGCCCAACCTCTTAAGCTCAAAGGTTTCACAAGTAGAAGATCCAAAAAGGGCAGGCAGGCCGTTTAAAGCATCAAACCAGTTAGGCTTGTCTGACTCCATCTCAATACCTGAGCCTTGAGGATCTAAAGATGCAGACTTATTTACCACCAGGCACATAAGCTTGTTGATTAAACTAGTATAATAAATTTCACCCCTTCCGTAATCCTTTCTGCTTAAACGGATCTGCATTTTTCTCTTAAAGATAATGTCTTTTTTTTCTTCATCGCTATAGAGGGCATGAAGCTGCTTGGGCTTTTGATCCAGCAGGATATATTTGCAAGAGCGCGGCTTAACCACCTGGTCATTGTCAAAAAAGGTAAATACCCGTTTATTGAATAAAATTTCTTCCGACTTCTCCGGGTATATGGCCAGATAGTTCTCCAATAAATCCAGGTTATATACCCAGTGGTCTGTCCAATAACCCTCCTTATGGTATGCCTCCTGAATCTTATCGCAATGCGACAATAATACATTAATGAACTCTTCGGATTTTACCTTTAGCGTAATCTTTTTTTCTTCCAAAAACAAGATTACGCTTCCCGGAGTGAATGGCTTTTCAAAGAATTCCAGAATCTCAGGCGTCACTTTAGCCTTTACCAAGCTCTCCAACACGGGCTTAAACTCATCAGGTTTAGTCAAGATAAAAGACACCCCTTTTACTACCAGGGGATTGAAACCATCTGTTTGAATAAGGTTAAAAAAAGTAATGATATTGTCGTCCTGGACTTCGGGATTAAACCAGACATCACACCTGCGGTTTTGATTTATATCGCGGTAATTACCGTTACCTTGAGAGAAATATGTCGGCTGGATCTGGAATTTATTATAATCACGCTCCAAGTCCCCGTGTTTACGGGAATATAAATAAAAAACGGTTTTGTGCAGTTTAGACTTAAAAATAACCGGATAACCCCCACGCATAATATTATCCAGATAGGTCTGCCGTGAATATAAATCAAACTCTCGACAGGAGCTTTTGGTATCAATATCATTCTGCAATGCCTCAATTATCCCTATATTTTCTTTTCTCTTATGCTCCAGGTATTCTTTTTTGGCAATCCGCGGAACCGCGTCATTAAGCAAGTGCAGCGAACGCATATTTCCGATAATTGAATAGAGCTTTATTTCGGATAGAGGAGGTATTTGCGCATTGATCAAAGTTACTCCGCAAGGAGTCTTATTTTTGGCAAGTTGAACCTTGGGGTATTTAAAAACTTTATCTTTAAGAAAATAATACGGGTAAGAAAAATCCAATACCGGGCCAAAAATAGCCTCGGGGTCAACAATAGGTTTAATAATCCGGCAACTGCCCTTTTCGTAACTGAAAGGAAGGTAGAAATTGCCTTCCTTAAGATGTACTACCTGTGGCCGGTCAACCGGGTCTACGCCCAGCTTATAAAAGGGAACTCCCTTTTCCAGATTCTCTACCGTCATCCAGGCTTCAATAGTACGACTGAGCCTTTTTAAGAAGAAATAATTTACTCCATAAGGGACAATCTTAGGCAGGCCGTCAAGCAGCTGAATACGCTTAATCTTGTTGCTTAAATTCCTTAAGGTCAAAATCCTCACCAAGCCCGCATAATTATCCGAAGGAATATTAAAATAATCAACCTCGGTCCTAAGCCCCAGAGATAAATTATCTTCTTCAATCCTCAGGTCATAAGAAGTGATGGACATGCGGTTGGTAAGCTTATAGCCGATACTTGAGAACCCGTTATGAAAAGGTTCATAAAAAAGGCTTTTATTACTACCCATTACTTTAATAAAAGTGCGGAAACCCGATAGCGACACAGACTCCCAGGCCTTATTTGCCGGAAGAAATTCCATAATCGAGCTGTCCCGGTCCTTAATGCCGAAACTTACTACACCCTGGCCCCGGTTAACGTAAAAAACCCACATAGGTATACCGTATTCTCCGGAGATTCCCGGGAAAAAACTTGCCAAAGGCTTAGCGGTATTATAATTCTCGATTACAAAAGCA
>JAHKBC010000217.1 GCA_018825725.1 Candidatus Omnitrophota bacterium | reverse complement strand
GCATGACTATGAGCTTATCTTACAGATATTCGGCATAGAGCACAGCCGTATACGCGTTGGCATGCCTCAGACTAATGGTTTTGTGGAAAGGTTTAACCGGACGGTCTTAGAAGAGTTCTTCTGCGTTGCCTTCAGGAAGAAGTGGTATTACAGCTTAGAAGAGCTGCAAACGGATTTAGACACGTATATGTGGCATTACAATTTCCAGAGGCCGCATTCAGGCTATAGATTAAACGGCAAGCGGCCAATTGAAGTATTGCTGGATAAAACAACTTGTCCAAAAAGGTTAACTTATGATAAAATTGACACTCCTACCAATGTGGAAGTGTCAACAGATCTCCAAACGTGTACAGCATTGCATTACCACGAAGCGAGCGGCCAAGCGAGCGCCAATGCCCGGGCAATGTGGGAGCGCCCCCAAGGGCGCGGTGCATTTTAAGCTATTTCCTTAGAGACCGGCTTTACCCCGGTATTATAAACAGGACGGCAAGACGCGGGGCATAGCGCCGTAGATCTATTGGACGAGCTTGTTTCCTCTGTAGTTTGTTTTTAAGGGCGCGGTGCATTTAAGCTATTTCAGGTGGGCGCTTTCTGCGGTAGGCACCCCGCCGTATCGGATCGGCGGGTGTCCCGCTACTGCGGGACGAGAAAAATTAAAGGATTTCAGATCCAAAGAAAATTCGTTTTTTTGTGAATCTGGACCCCATATCTTCATTCGCCGTTTCGGCGGCGATTTTGAACGCAGAAGTATAAGAAACTATTAGGTTTCCGTCGAGCAACTTAAGGTTCGATACAGCCCGACGGACAATAACGGATGAGGGGGTTTCACGGGCAAATTTTGTCTCATAGGAATATATTACCCAACAAATATCATATTAATCATATTTGTTGGGTAACTTTTTAGCTTGACATTTGTTACCCAACAAAGTATATTATATAGTAGTTTGTTAGGTAACAGGAGGTTGTAATGAGAGGTGTAATAAAAGGCGTTTTAGCAGAAGAACTTGAGAATTCTTTGCGTATGGAAAAGGAATACGAGGCGGCCCTAAGAAGGTTGCCTCAGGGGTGCCTTGCAAAAAGAAAAATTAGAGGGCACGAATATTTCTATCTAGTAAAAAGATTCGATAAAAAGGTGAAGTATATTTATAAAGGCAAGGTTTCAGAAGAAGAAATAAAGAAATACGCAGAGGCAAAAATGATGAGGGCTAAATATAGAAAGCTATTCTCGCAGGTAAAAAAGCAGATTAGATTCTTAAGGGGGTCTTTACGTGGAAAAGAGGCAGTCTGAGCTGTGTCTTGAAGTTTTAAGGCGTTTTGATAAAGCTGGCATACTTAAAGATTTTATCCTAATAGGCAGCTGGTGCGTATATTTTTATAAGGATTATTTTTCTAATGTCCCTTATATAGACCAAACTACCATCAAAACAAGAGATATTGATTTCTTGATAAATAACCCTTCGGGGATAAAAGAAGAAGTGAATGTGCCTATATTACTTAAAGACTTGGGTTTCGTTACGACTTTTAAGGGCACCAAAGGTTACTTGAAATTAGATCACCCGGATTTATTGCTTGAATTCTTAGTCCCGGAAAAAGGCAAAGGAACGGATAAGCCCGTACATTTACCAAAGCTAGGAATGAATGCGGTCGCTTTGAGATTCTTAAGTTTCTTATCCGCAAATACGATTAAGGTCAAAGTGGAAGATTTCTATATAACTATGCCCCACCCGGCAAATTTCGCTTTGCATAAATTAATTATATTCCAACGCAGAATAAAGGAAGATAAAGCAGCCAAGGATAGGAATGTTGCGATTGAGGTGCTGAAGTCGCTAATTGATAAAGGCGAATCTGGCGTCATTAAACAGGTATTTGATTCGATTCCCAAAAAGTGGCAAACAAGGGTGATAAAAGGGTTAAGTAAGAGCGAAGATAGGGATATTCTAGTCGTTCTAGGGAATATTGAGAGATAACTAATTTAATTTCCTCCTCCTAAAAATTGCGGCAGTTTTTTGAATAGTTCCTCGCTACGCTCGGAATCAATTCGCACAGCAACTTATGTCCGCTGTCGTTCCATAAGTTGCGTGTTCATTGAAGATAGTGCTCACCCCACGCTTATAGGAGTTGCGTGGGTGTCCCGTTCTCGGGAAGGCGGGGCATCCCGCGACCCTGGATTTTTTCTAATTGTGGAGCGGGACGGCCGAGCTTCTTTCCTAACTTTGCACTTGTTTCTGATGGTTACCTGATGAATATCTTGGCCTGAGTGTTATTTTGTAGGATGCCTGATTTAGAAATTTAAAAAGGAGGCGTGTATGGAAAATTCAACATTGCTTGCGAAGTTTATTGGTACCTACATTATCGTGATTGGGGTTGGCCTGCTGTTTAACTTAAAAGTCTACCAGAAAATTATGGAGGATTTCTTCAAGAATGCCGCGCTAGTCTATGTTACTGGGCTAATTACCTTTGTTGTAGGCCTAGCTATAGTATTGTTCCACAATATCTGGGTTCTGGATTGGCGAGTAATCATTACGGTCTTTGGCTGGATTGCACTTATTAAAGGCGCGTGGCTTATTATTTTTCCGGGCACGCTGGTTAAAGTGACAGAGTCATTCGCTAAGAACATTAAACTGGTAGTTATCCTCTGGATTATAATGCTTGCGATCGGAATTTTCCTGACGATTAAAGGATATTAAACTTCCCGAATTCTGGGGAGCGGCCGAGCTTCTTTCGTATCGGCATGAATGTTTCTTAAAAGCACTACGGAATAGATAAAAACTGGAGGTAAATATGGGTGTTGAAAAAACAGGTGAAAAATATCGCTGTAACGTTTGCGGCAACGAAGTAGTGGTAACAAAAGTCGGTGGTGGAGAACTTGTCTGTTGTGGGCAACCCATGGAGAAAACAGAAGGTTAAAGAAAGGATAGAATTTCAATAAAAGGAGGTAGCCATGCCTGAATTCGGAAATCCGTTTTCTGGTCTTAAGAAAGACCGTAAAGTCACGAATGAAGAGTTAATCCGTGCAATAAGGTTTATGATTGCAGCAGAGTATGAAGCAATCCAGCTTTATATGCAGCTTGCTGAATCAACTGATAATAAACTAGCACAGGATGTGCTGAAAGACATCGCAGATGAGGAACGTGTTCATGCTGGGGAGTTTCTTAGACTTCTGAAGGAACTTGTGCCTGATGAAGAGAAATTTTACGCTGAAGGCGCTGAAGAAGTAGAAAAAGAAATAAAGAAAAAATAATCGTATTAAACCTATAACTTATGAGCAAAAAAGTCTAAAATAAAGGGGACGGTTCTATTATTCCTCCCCCTAAAAATTGCGGCAGTTCTTTGAAGCACCGAACGCAAGGCACCCCGGCATAAATGATCGCCGGGTGTCCCGCTCGTGCGGGACAGGGGGCAAGAAAAAATTAAGTAAGAACTTCAACCCAAGAGGAACCCCATAAATTTCCCTCTATTAGTTGTCGGAAATTTACTCCGAGCGAAGCGAGGAGATAAATATCATTCTCCTCGCAGTATTGGAGAGTTTAGCGGCTATGATCGGAACATTGATCATAGCCGTTTTTATCTGGCGATGTCCCTAGGGGTTAGGGCATTGTATTTATTGGCCGGGCTTTACAGAGAGTCTTTCTGCCGCGTCGTATTTCTGGGCGCCCTTACGGGAAATATCCATAAATATCACTTTCAACTGAACCGTAACCTTTTATTTTTGGCGTGGTTTATACTTATTGTATCGATAGATCAGTGGTATAATACTTTATTATATATAGATGCTTGTAATATGGCAGCCTGATCAGGTTGGAATTGCTATCTTGTGTGATAAAACCTTCGTTGGCAGGCAGCCAGTGAAGGTTTTTTTGTCGTTTTCCGAGTATAGATTCTGGACAGGAAAGGGAGAATATATGGATCATTTATTAGAAGACGCGCTCCAGAAACAAAATAGGAAAATTGCCTATTTTTCTATGGAAATAGGTATTGATTCAAAAATCCCAACGTATAGCGGAGGGTTAGGAGTTTTGGCTGCGGATACATTAAGGTCTTGTGCTGATTTGAGCGTATCAACGGTAGCCGTTACGCTTCTCTATAAAAAGGGATACTTCCGTCAAAAAATTGATGCGCAAGGCAATCAACAGGAATCACCGGATGAGTGGAACCCAAACGATTTTCTTAAACTCCTGCTTAATAAAGTCAGCGTAACAATAGAAGGCAGAACTGTTTTTATCCAGGCGTGGGAATATCAGGTCAAGGGAGTGAGCGGATCTACCGTGTCAATTATATTTCTTGACGCTGATGTCCCAGAAAATAATCCTTCTGATCGAGCCCTAACGCATTACTTGTATGGAGGAGACCAGAAATATAGGTTCTCACAAGAAGTGATCTTAGGAATTGGCGGAGTGATAATGATTAAGGCGTTAGGATATACTCATATAAGCAGATATCATATGAATGAAGGGCATTCAAGTCTATTAACCCTGGAGCTCTTAAATGAAAGAAAAGGTAAAGCGGAACCTATTTGGGATGTTAATGGCGTCAAGGAGATGTGCGTATTTACTACGCATACCCCTGTTCCTGCTGGTATGGATCAGTTTTCCTATGATTTGGTGAGTAATGTTTTGGGTGGTTTTGTTCCGTTAGATTTTTTAAAGGAAATAGGAGGCAAGGATAAGTTAAATATGACGCTTCTTGCGCTGAATTTAAGCCATTATGAAAACGGGGTTGCCAAAGAACACGGGAAGGTGTCGCGGGAAATGTTTCCCGGATATCATATAGATTCTATAACTAATGGGGTGCATTCCGCAACGTGGGTGTGCGATAGTTTTGGAAAGCTTTATGATAAGTATATCCCGGGCTGGAAAAACGAATCCTTTAGCCTGCGTTATGCCCTGCATATCCCTAAAGATGAAATATGGAATGCGCACCAGGAGGCAAAGACTAAACTCGTCGATTATGTTAATAAAGAGACGAATGCCGGCATGGATGTGAAAACTTTGACAATCGGATTTGCGCGTAGAGCAACTGCTTATAAAAGAGCGGACCTGGTGTTTTTTGACATTAACAAGTTAATAGCTATTGCAAAAAATGCGGGTAAAATCCAATTTATTTTTTCCGGCAAGGCACATCCCCAAGACTGGCCAGGAAAAGATTTGATAAAGAAGATAGTGAATCTTTCTCATCAGCTAAAAAATGAAATAAAGATAGTTTATCTGCAAAATTACGATATAGAACTGGCTAAGATGCTTGTTTCCGGGGTTGATCTATGGCTCAATACGCCCAGGAAACCACTTGAAGCCTCGGGAACTTCGGGTATGAAAGCAGCGCATAACGGCATACCGTCTTTAAGTATTTTAGATGGCTGGTGGATTGAGGGATGTATTGAAGACTTTACTGGATGGGCTATTGGGCAGATCCACGAAGCAGAAAGCAGTGACAAGGGTAACGCCGATTCTTTATATGATAAGCTGGAACATACCGTGGTTCCGATGTTTTATCGCAATCGGGAGAAGTGGATTAATATTATGCGCCATGCAATAGCTATCAACGGTTCATTCTTTAACACGCATCGGATGGTATTACAGTATGCTTTGAATGCATATTTAGATTAGGAAATTTTATGCCTCATTATCACAACATTGACCTTCATAAGATTGCGCGCACGGCAATAGAGCAATATGGCTTTGATTTTAATCCAGCAATGCCTGTAATCGATGAAATTAACGCCCTTGATTCAAGTAGGCCCTTGGGTGCCGCGCAAAACAGGGTTAAAGATCTCCGCGGGTTTCTCTGGTCTTCGATTGATAACACGGAGTCCTTGGATCTTGATCAGCTAGAATATTGTGAACGCGGAACAGGCGGTGAGATCATAGTTAAGGTTGCAATTGCTGACGTTGATTTGTTTGTTCCCAGAAAATCTCAAACCGATATCTACGCGGCACGTAACGGGACATCGGTTTATACCGGTGTCGAAGTTTTCCCTCTTTTTCCGAATCGCTTGTCAACCGAGCTTACTTCATTATTACCCGATGTCGACCATGATGCCTTGATTATTGAATTCAGTATTTTTCCTGACGGGGAAATTACCCCGGGTACGATTTTCCGGGCACTTATCCGCAATAAAGCAAAGCTTGCCTATGAAGAAATAGGCGACTGGATCGAAGGTAAAACCGGCGTTCCCGCATCGGTTGAGCGCCTATCGGGCCTCAGAGAGCAATTAGAGCTGCAGGATGAAGCTGCCGAGCGTTTGAGCAAATTCCGCATTAAGCAGGGAGCGCTTGAGTTTGACACCGTTGAAGCCAAGCCGGTCATCCGCGAAGAAAAGGTCATTGCGCTCATTATTCAGGAAAAGAACCGCGCCCGCTCAATTATAGAAAATCTTATGATCGCCGCTAATGTCACTATGTCGCAATTCCTAAGGAGCGCGGGGATTCCGATGATTCAGAGGGTTGTGCGTGTGCCCAGATATTGGCCGGGCATTATGAAGGTAGCTGCCGATTATCATGAGACATTGCCGCTTCAGCCTGATGCTTTGGCCTTAGCACAATTTCTCCATAAGAGAAAAATCGCCGATCCGCAAAGATTTCCTGACCTGTCATTAACCATCGTCAAATTACTGGGACCTGGGGAGTATGTGATGCTTGAGTCTCAAGGCTCTTCTATCGGGCATTTTGGCCTTGCGGTTATGGATTATATTCACGGCACAGCGCCCAACAGGCGTTATGTCGATGTGATTACCCAGCGGCTTTTAAAAGCGGTTTTAGATAAGCAGCCTTGTCCATATAGCCAGGATGAATTGATTAATTGCGCCGCCCTATACACAGACCGCGATAAAGCCGCCAAAAAGGTCGAACGCTTCATGCGCAAGGCAGCGGCCGCCGTATTGTTAAGCGGACAGATCGGTGAATCTTTTGACGCGATAGTTACGGGTGCGTCCGATAAAGGGACATATGCGCGGATTATAACTCCTCCGGCTGAAGGGCGGGTCATGCGCGGGGAAAACGGGCTGGTTGTCGGCCAGAAAGTCCGCGTCCGTTTGGCCGGGGTAAATCCTTCTAAGGGGTGGATTGATTTCGAAAGAGCAGAAAAAACATAAAATGATAGATGGGCAAGGAATTTTACTAAGCGGGGTTAAATGATGAATAAGATATCGAAAGAATATGAAATCGGCGATAAGGCTTTAGATGGTTTAATAAGCGAACTTGTTAAGAAAGCCGGCTCTGTCGAAACCGAATATTTATTGCGCGAAATATTGACTACGGCAGTTAAGCTGGGAAAGGAATCCAGCGATAAGGGGGACCTTAAGCTTGTCAATAGTGCGCTTAAGGAATTGCGGTATTCTTTCAAGATATTTTCTCCTTATCGGCATGTAAAGAAGGCCGTAATTTTCGGCTCAGCCAGGTCTAAGGATACCTCAGTCGAATACAGGATGGCTGAAGAATTTGCAAGAAAGCTAACAGAAATTGGTTACATGATTGTAACCGGAGGCGGTCCCGGAATTATGGAGGCGGGTAATAAGGGTTCTAAAACAGGGGAAGATTTTGCATTGAACATCCGCCTTCCCTTTGAACAAAAAACCAATCCCTACATACACGAAAAAAATAAGATAATTTACTTTAAATATTTTTTCACCAGAAAGTTGATTTTTATAAAAGAAACTGACGCAACCGCTCTTTTTCAGGGAGGATTCGGTACTCAGGATGAGGGGTTTGAAATGTTGACCTTGATCCAGACTGGTAAATCCAGGCCCAGGCCAGTAGTTTTAATGGAGCCGAAAGGTTCGACGTATTGGGCCCAGTGGTTGCATTTTGTGAATAAAGAGTTAGTTAAAAAAGGATACATTAAAAAGGAGGATCTTAATCTTTTCCGTATTGTAAGAACTGTTGATGAGGGAATTAAATATATAGAAGATTTTTATAAAGTATATCACTCAATAAGGTATGTTTCAGGTTTGACTGTGTTGAGACTGAATAAAGAGATTTCGGATAAGACGTTAAAACTTATCAACCAAGAATTTAAAGATATTTTAACCAGTCGAGAGATCAAGAGGTCGCCTCCCACGGTTAAAGAAACCCAAGAGGGAGAATATCTTAATTTGTCTCGGTTAGTTATGAATTTCAACATGCATGATTATGGTAGGCTCTGCGAGTTGATACTTGTCATTAATAAAGATTAAGTATGGAGGAGAAATAATGCGCATTGGCATAGCTGCTGACCATGGTGGGTTTGAATTAAAAGAGCAATTGACTGCGGCCCTCAAGGCCGACGGCCATGAGGTGGTCGATTTTGGCGACTGTCGACTAGACACTAATGACGATTATCCTGATTTTGTTGTGCCTTTGGCTCGTGCAGTCGCTCACGGGGATGTGGATCGCGGTGTGGCTATTTGTGGCAGCGGAGTTGGTGCGTGCGTCGTCGCCAACAAGGTACCGGGTGTACGGGCGTGTTTGATTCATGAAACTTTTTCCG
>JAHKBC010000216.1 GCA_018825725.1 Candidatus Omnitrophota bacterium | reverse complement strand
GAAAACCAGTACCAGTCGGCTTTTATTCTAAATCCACGTTTAAGCGGTATCGAATTCGTCAAGGAGATCGTTCACCAGTTGAGCGGTGTTTCTCCTGCGGATAGCAGGATGGACCTCTTTCATCAACTGCATAAAATTTTTTTTGATAACCATTCAGCCGGTAAACACAGCGTAATCGTGATAGACGAAGCTCAGGCAATCCAGGAAAAAGATATTTTTGAAGAATTGCGTTTATTGCTTAATTTTCAGCTGGACAATGCATTCTTATTGACAATTGTTCTTATCGGACAGCCGGAATTACGCAATATCGTTGGTGAGATGCAGCAGTTAGTTCAGAGGATGGCAGTAAAATATCATCTTAAGGCCCTTAATGAAAATGAGACTCGGGAATATATCCAACACCGTTTAAAAGTTTCCGGAGCCAAGGTACCTATCTTTAATGAAGATTGCTACCGGGATATTTACTTGAGCTCATCAGGCATACCCAGGCGCATTAATACTATTTGCGACCTGGCACTTTTAGTGGGTTTTGGCGGAAGCCTTAAATCCATCGATAATAGCACCATTGCCAAGGCCAGGGATGAGGGAGAGGATATGAATAGCCCGGTTAAATTTGCGTCTTGAACCTAGTTTTATAGAGTCTCTATCCATCGTATTAATTAGCCATGTTTAGATTTGACGATATACTCAAAAAAAATAAACAACTCGACAGGCCGATACCCGGTGGAGCTCCCGCCTCAAATATACCTGAAACAAACGAATCTGCGGATAAGCGCGAAGATCAAGCTAACATAGCTGGCCAAAACTCGCAAATTCCTAATTCGAATTTCTCAGCAATCATAAACCCTAGCGCCAAAAAAATTAATAGTGACAAGATAAAATTGATATATCAAGGCCTCTACGAAGGCGCTAAAAAAACCTACCAGCTTGGCAATTCCGACGCTATGCTTATTAATATTGAGTCCAGTTTAATCTTTTTGGATGATTGCATTAACGGGCTTAATCAGGGCTCTGATGAATTCCTGCGTTTATGCCTCCTGGACTATTCGGATGTGCGCGAATTCCTTTATTATCACGTAGTCAATGTTTGTGTTATCAGCCTTTATTTCGGGATCTGCCTTTATTATAACCAGGAGCAACTTAGGGAGATTGGTTTGGGGGCATTCTTGCACGATATCGGCCAAATAAATTATCTGGAACTTATTAATAAACCGGATAAGTTTACTCCTGCCGAGTATAAGACTATTCATAATCATCCCCGCGACGGAGTAGCGATATTAAATAAGGTTTTTCCGGGTTTAAGTAAGGATATTCTAGGTATTATATACCAGGAGCATGAGCGCTTAAATGCTACAGGTTATCCTAATGGTTTAGCCGGTGAGCAGATAATTGATTTTGCCCGGATAGTCTCAATGGCTGATGTTTATGAGGCGCTTGTCCATCGTCGGCCCTACCGCGCTAAGCACACTCCCCTGGAAGCGATTAATAATATACTTGGCTGTAAAGAATCTTTTGACCCTAAGATTACTAAACTTTTAATCGAGCGTATCGGAATATTTCCTGTCGGGGTTACGGTGCGCTTGAGTACTAAGGAGATTGCTACCGTGATTAAGGGTAATTCCGGCCTGCCGCTTAGGCCTACGGTTAATATTGTGGCTGATGCCAATGGTAAATATTTAAAAGAGGCAAGACTCTTGGACCTGGCAGAGAGCCCGGTCATTTATATCGAAGATTGCATGGATTATCTAGTGAAATAATAACGGAGATCATATGATATCTAGCGTAGGTAAATCTCATCTTTGTGGCAGGAGCATGACAGCCTACATTATTTTAAGCACTCTAATTATCGGGGCGTTGTCCGGATATTTTATTTTCTCTGCCCAGAGGGCTAAGGAGGAAAAAACAAAGCTCAAAAATTCCCTGGATAAGGTTATAGGTGAAAATGAAATTATACGGGAGCAATATAATGCATTGCAAAAAGATCTTGATGAAAATAAAAAAAAGCTCTCAGGGCTGCGTAATGCCCAGGCTTTAAAAGCAGCTTTATCCAGCGCTCAAAGCGCAATTGAATCTATGAACAATAATTTGGAAAGCTTGCGTTCAGAGAAGCTAGCCTTACAGCAGGAAAATATTTCTTTGTCAAGTCGTCTTACTAATACAGGGCGGGAGTTGTCAAAAATCTTTGATGAATTGAAGCGCGCCAAGGAAGAACTGGCTGGTTTGGATAGAAGTAAGGTCATTCCCTTAAAAATGAAATTAGAGGAGTTGGATAAAATACAGTCGGAATATAATAGGCTTTTAGAAGAGAATAAGTTATTGCAGGCAAGGTTGAGCGGCCTAGAGAGGGATAAGTCAGGCGCCGGAACGTCTATGCAGCCTTTACTGGATAATATCAATAAACTCAATATGGAATTGGCAGATAAACAGAATCGTATTAAAACCTTGGAGAGCCAGATTTCACGTAAATCAAAGGATGAATCTGTAGAGGCAGGGCGTGATGGAGTTTCAAAAGATAACCGCCAGCAGATGAGCAGGCTCTCGGAAATAATCGCAAATAAAGAATTAGACTTAGATAAAACGCGCAAAGAGCTAAAAGAGGCCGGAGAAAGAATAGCTGGCTTACAATCAAAGATAGCCCATTTAGAGAAATCCTTAAGCGATTCCCAGGTAGACCGTGAAAAACTCAAGAACATAGAGATGGAAAGGGTTACTTTCCAGAGGCAGATTAAGGAAATGGAGGTTGAGGCTAAAAAGAAGTCAGAATTGGCTGACTCCATGCAAAAGAACTTGAATTACCTGAATGAGCAGTTGGTGCGCAAGGATGAGGAGAAAAAGCAGCTGGAGTTAAAAGTTTCCAGGCTAGCCGAGACCGAAGGATTATATAATAGTATGCGCGTTCAGGTTTTGCAATTGTCGGAATACATTAATGCCAAAGACCGGGAGTTAGAGCAGCGCCGACGAGATATTGATTTATTAAAGGATGAAATTTCTACCCTTAAGGCCCAGAGTGTTGTTTTGGATAAGGAGTTGAGTGAAACCAGAGACCGTCAGAAAAAGACCATTGATGATTTATCGGTTACTTTGAAATTGAATTCTGCTTTACAGGAGAAGATTGCCTTTGGGCAAGACATTGATTCCAGGGAGAATTTAAAGGAGAAAGAAAAGACCGATGAACTCAAACGTAAAATCGAGGTAATCCTATCAACTCCATCGCGATAAAAAATGCGTTCAAATAAACTTAACTTTATTATACTCGCAACAATTATTCTATTTTCTTATTATTCTCAAGCTGTTTGTTTGGAGGATGAGAATCTGCAGAAGGTTAAAGAATATTATTTAAGGGGAAATATTTATTATCAGCAGGGAAAATTCAAGGAAGCCAGGGAGCAATACCAGAAGGCTTTGGAATTATCCGGCGGTGATGCTTTAGGGAAAGTTGGGAGAAAAAATACCGCAAAGCAACCTGATGTTTCTGAACCTATACTAGAGCAGGAAGTAGAATATGCAATCCCAGGTAAAATAACCGAATATATTATCGGTAAGGATGATGATTTGCGTATCTCTGTTTGGCAGAATAAGGATTTGGACCAGGATGTGATAGTCAGGCCTGACGGTAAGATTACCTGTTTACTTATCGGTGATATTCACGCTGAAGGAAAAACCATAAATGCCCTAGCTAAAGATATTACCCAGAGATTGGGAGATTATATAAAGTTACCGCAGGTTTCCATATTCTTGCAGAAGATAGGCGGAGAAAGGGTAATTATGCTGGGCCAAGTGGCTTCTCCCGGGGTATTATCGGTTAAGGGTGGTAAGACAATTATGGAGGCTATTGGGATGGCCGGAGGGTTTACCCGGGATTCGGTGCCTTCAAGCACGGTGTTAATCAGAGGAGGGTTTGCTTCACCGATAATTAAGCGTATTAATCTTTCCAGGATCTTCAAAGGTGATTTGAGCCAGAATATTCTACTGCAATCCCAGGACATCGTTTTTGTGCCGCGTAAGTTCATTTCTAACCTGAATTACTTCTTAAGCCAGATCCTTGAACCTTTATCCAAGG
>JAHKBC010000215.1 GCA_018825725.1 Candidatus Omnitrophota bacterium | reverse complement strand
TACTTTAGCGGATTCCTTCCTAACCATTTCCTCCTGCCCATCTATTGCTTGGTTACCGCGCCCACCTTTTTTTCTGATCCCATCCCAAACTTTCCTGTCCCTTTCTTTTAAGTAC
This sequence comes from Candidatus Omnitrophota bacterium, assembly GCA_018825725.1. Taxonomy (GTDB): domain Bacteria; phylum Omnitrophota; class Gorgyraeia; order Gygaellales; family Profunditerraquicolaceae; genus JAHKBC01. The sequence goes on along the minus strand of JAHKBC010000215.1, from coordinate 2,449 downwards.
AATGAAATTCGCATGATCGCAATCTTTACTTTAACTAGGGAATAAAAATAGCTTTTTATCAACAATCGATCATTCATTTTTTTAAAATAACTACCCCAATGATTTATCCTAGTTTCGCCATATGCCTTATCCTGTCTCGGTATCAATAGGTGCGACGATTCATTTATTGTTTTATAAATTGTCCTATTTAGCGAAGCTGGTATAATTGAACAGATGACTAAATTGGGCGCTAAATTCATCCCGTAGTGCCTTAACCATGAACACATTTGGTGAATCCCATATCCGGGAACACCTGTATTAATCGTATATACACCCTTAATTTCTTTTTCAATGAGATCAGAAAATCTACTGCCGTAAGGCACGCCTTCGCCAAAAGTCATAGAATCTCCAAGAAAAATTATTTTGAATTTATCCGTATTCTCAATCTCCTTTTCACGCAATCCTATGCTATTTGTTTTATAAATAACCTGGAAATCAGATGTAAAGGCGTTTCTGGACACATTAGGCATCAATTTATAACCCAACATAGAATCAGGCATGGTTATTAGCGCCCTCCTCGTAAATGAAAAGTTTCTATAAACATCTATGTCTTTACTTGCTATTCTAAAGAATAACCGAGTAGCTCCCTCAATCAACGCCGCAATAGAAATAAAAACTATGAGTAATATAAGAAATTTCTTAATAATTTTCATAACTTTACCAGCCAAATTGTTTTAGCTTATTTAAATTAGCGATAATTCCTTGTTTTCGAGATGGTCTTCAGCGTTTTCTTTCAAATATCCCTACCTTATCCTAATTTTAATTTTTTCTATTTATTGAATATTGTCCCATTGATAGCTTCGAGACGCAAGCAATTTAGTGAGTTAATTTATAATTATAACAAGGGGTGGCTGGGGGGGAGAGGTATGGGTGTTCTGTAGGAAAATTAATGTAGGCTGGATGAGGGAGGCAACATTAAGGCAACATAGCCACCAGCTCCAACTCCAATGTTGCATTGCGTCCATAACGCCCTGATATTGTGGAATCAATGTTACCAGAAAGGGACTGTTCTGATGGATAGGTAGGGATAATACCTTTAATTCTAACTTGCTTACCATTTAAAACAACCTTGTTAAGAGCTAACTGACCTGCCCCTATAAGTTGTACCAATTTTTAAGAGAGAGCAACCGCATCTTCTAAGCACTCCAGTTTAATAGCTTCTGGCGCAGGCGGCTGGTAATTCAATGAACTATGTGGCCTAACTGTATTATATTCTGTCTTCCAACGTCCTACAAGTACTTTTGCTTCAAGCAACGTTTCAAAGATCTCCCGATTCAACAATTCATCCCGTAATTTGCCGTTAAACGATTCAATATATCCGTTCTCCCAAGGGCTTCCCGGTTCGATGTAAAGTATCTCTACACCGCTGGCCTTAAGCCAGCCAGTGCCTTATCTTCTTTGAGGCGAATTCAGGACCATTGTCTGAACGAATATATTCAGGAGTCCCGCGGAATACAAACAAATCAGCCAACCGTTCTACAACATCCATGGCGTTTATTTTCCTGGCTACATCAATAGTCAGGCATTCCCGGGTGTATTCATCAATCAGCGTTAGCATGCGCACAGAACGTCCGTCATAAGTTCTATCCATGACAAAATCATAACTCCAGACATGGTTAGGATGTTCTGGCCTTAAACGTACGCAAGAGCCGTCATTAAACCATAATCGTTTTCTTCTTGGCTGTCTCTGCGGAACCTTAAGCCCTTCCCGGCACCAGATCCGCTCAACCTTCTTATGGTTAATCTGCCAGCCTTCTGATTTTAAAAGAGCGGTGATTCTTCTATAGCCGTATCTGCCGTATTGACAGGCCAGCTCAGTTATCCTTGCAGTTAATCTTACGCTACTGTCTTGCACAACTAGCTGGTACCGTTGTGTTGACCTGGGTTGTTCAATAGCTTTGCATACTTTACGTTCAGAGATATTCTTAAATATACTCAGGATGTAATCAATCGCCCGGCGTCTCTTGGCCGGGCTTAGAAGTTTCCCCGGGAGACCTCCTTCAAGATGGAGTTACCCAGAGATAAATCTGCGACTAATTTCTTCAGTCGACCGTTCTCTTGCTCCAGCTCTTTTAATCTTTTAGCCTGGTCAACCTTCATCCCGCCATATTCCTTGCGCCACCGATAATAACTTTGTGGAGCTATTCCCAGACTACGAGATGCTTCTTCAACACTCATTCCTTTAGCCAACTGTATCTCTGCCTCACGTAGCATCAACACGATCTGTTCTGCTTTGAATCTCTTCTTTGCCATAAAGAACCCCTTTCTGTTGTCATAGTATACCTTAAATACTGGCACAGGTTAAGGGGGTCAGGTCATCATCTCTTTCAATAAACCTACCATTAATGCCCTTACAGAGTTCAAGGTCAGAACCCTCCTAAAAGAAGTAAACTGGGATAAGCAACTAGCC
>JAHKBC010000214.1 GCA_018825725.1 Candidatus Omnitrophota bacterium | reverse complement strand
TTTTCCGAGCAATCGGCGAACCGGGAGGTAATGCTGGATAAGCTGCGGACTATGTATAATTTCTGCACTCAGCCGCAATGCCGGCATAAGGTTTTTGTTAACTATTTTGGCCAGGAATACGGGCAATCTTCCTGTCAGGCTTGCGATTATTGTTTGGGTGAAGTGGATATGGTTGACGACCCTCTTGGCGTTGGGCAGAAGATCTTGCAGTGCATCGATAACGTTAAATACGGGGATGACCTGGGCTTTGGCGCAGGCTATATCGCAAATGTTTTAAAAGGAAATTTGACTGAACAGATCACCCGGTGGGCTCATCAGAATAACTCAAATTTCGGGGTAATGTCCTCGGAAACGCTGATTTTTATCCGCTATCTGATCGAACAATTGATCGGGCAGAGTTTCCTGGAACGCCGGGGAGAGTATGATACTCTTTCTTTGACTGATTTGGGCCGGCAGCTTTTAAGCGGCGAAATCACCCCAATTCTCGCCAAGCCGCTAGTGGCGGCGAAGAAGAAAGAAATCAGTAAGCGCCAGAAAGCGAAAAAAGCCAAAGATTGGGCGGGTGTCGACGAAGAATTGTTTGAACTGCTGCGCGGCAAAAGAGCGGAATTAGCCCAGAAACAGGGGGTGCCCGCGTATATCATATTTGGCGATAAATCTTTAAAAGACATGGCTTCCGGAAAGCCGACAACCTGCGAAGACTTTTCTGGAGTCTTCGGCGTCGGTGAGCATAAATTAAAAATCTACGCTGAGCCATTTCTAAGTGTAATCAAAAAGTATCTGGAAAAGTAGGAACTGTCCCCTACTTTTTTAAGGAGGGATTAAATATGGCAAATTTTTCTTTTGATATTGTTTCTGAGGTTGACTTACAGGAAGTGGATAATGCGGTAAATCAAGCGAGCAAAGAGCTGGCCCAGCGGTATGACTTTAAGAATAGCAAGGCTTCTATTGTGTTTGATCGGAAAGAAAAGAAGATTACTTTGATTGCGGATGATGATTTTAAATTGCGCGCTCTTACCAGTATTTTAGCAGGGCGGATGACTAAAAGAAATATTCCTCTTAAATCTCTTAAATTTAATGATCCCGAAAAGGCTTTTGAGGGGTATCTTCGCCAGGCAGTGGAAATATGCACGGGTATTAATAAGGAAAAAGCCAAGGAGCTGACAAGTATTATAAAAGGGCTTGGTTTAAAAGTTCAAGCTCAGATTGAAGGGGAGAAAATAAAGGTTAGCTCGGCCAAAAAAGACGAATTGCAGGCAGTAATCGCGCATCTCAAGGGATTGGATTTCTCGATACCGCTTAGTTTCTGTAATTATCGTTAAGCCGATAAACCCGATCAATATAGCTACTATTGAGCTTCAAATATTTGCTTAATTGTATCTGCTATGCCAAATTTGTATTGCCATTGAGGATAATGCGTTTTAAACTTAGAAACATCGCTGATCCACCAGATGTGGTCGCCGATACGGTTAGTATCGAGGTATTCATAATCAAACTTTTCCCCGGTCAGTTTTTCGCACATTTCGATTGCTTCTAACACTGATACATTGGCAAATCTGCTTCCACCTATATTGTACACTTCTCCACAACGTGGCGCCTGGAAATAGTGATAAAAAGCATTTACTAAATCAAAAGAATGGATGTTATCTCTTACCTGCTTGCCCTTATACCCGAATATCTTATATTTTTTCTTGGTTAGGGCGCATTTAACCAGATAGGACAAGAATCCGTGTAGTTCTGTTCCGGACTGCGCAGGGCCAGTAAGACAACCTCCCCTGAATACCCCGGTTTTAAGATGAAAATATTTTCCGTATTCCTGGACCATAATATCAGCTGCAACTTTAGACGCGCCGAAAAGCGAATGCAGGCAGGTATCAATACTCATTGCCTCATCTATGCCTTTAAAATACTTATGATCGCTGGATATTTCAAAACGCTTGTCCTTTTCAATCAACGGCAAACGGTTGGGCGTATCCCCGTAGACTTTGTTAGTAGAGGTAAAAATAAAAACTGCCTGGGGACAGAATTTACGCAACGATTCGAGTAAAACTAAAGTTCCGGTCGCATTAACAGCGAAATCAACCATGGGGTTTTTAGCT
>JAHKBC010000213.1 GCA_018825725.1 Candidatus Omnitrophota bacterium | reverse complement strand
TAGACTACGGAAACTCCTTTTTCCTGAGCCTGCGCATATAAGTTCTCTGCGGGCGTGGATTGAGCTAAACTACCCGCTCTCCCATCGCTATCAATAGCAACTTCTTTATTAACTTCGAATACCTTGTCATATGCCTCGTGTTCTGTATAACTTTTTCTCTTGGATAACACAGCTCTGGGTTGCTGCGGTTGAATAATCCAGGATTTAGCCTCTGGCATCCTGCCGCTTAAATTGATCATCGCGGTAGACAGGTATATTTCTGAATCTAGCCAATCCTCGCCGCTTCTCTGCCTCAACTTACCATATGAAATCAATTCCACTTCGCCTTTGTCGAAATTCGCCCGGACATCATAAAAAGGTTCCCAATTTGCTCCTTTAGCCAAATAAGAAACATCCAAATTTAAATCCCCGGGTTTAATAACCTCGATCTCTACCACAATAGACCTCTTTGTCTTACCCACCGGACCTGAAATCTGTGATAATTCTCTGCGTAGAACACTCTGTTTTTTCTGATTCTCTCTCAGCGCTAAATCCGTATCTAGCACTAAAGAATAATTTTCTTTTAATTTAGAATCGAGAAACTTCAAAGTATTTTCCAATTCTTGAGCCGAAGGGACTTTAGTTACTAAATCCTTGGGTATTTGTTCTCCTGAAAAAAGCCTTATTGAATCCAAAAAACTTTTCCCTTGAGAGAGCACTTCTTTATTGTTGGCTAACTTTCTATTCTGATCCTCAATATTCTGAATCTCATCCTGCAATTGTTTTATTCTTTCAACTGGATTATCCCTCAGGATTTCCTGTCTTAGCTGAGCTCCTAAAATCCTAGTTACCGCAGTTCCTTCTCCTTTAGCCCGCAGAGAATTTGTATCTATATTGGGAATGATATTGGGAAAGATGACCTTCCATTCGCCAGCTGTTAAGCTTACCTTCGCCGACCAGGTGACTAAAGCATGCCCGGGATAAACAACAACCCGGCTTATTTTTGCATCGGCCTCCACTTCAGATGCCAAAAGAGGGAACACTATAATAAATACAAACACAATAACTAGCATTATCTTCCTCATTCCGACCTCCGTTATTTATTATCCAAACTCTTCCTACATTCTACTTACTATATACTATTACATTCCAAACTACGTTCCCATCTCCTAAATTAGCCATATAACATTTAAAGCTAATTTATCCCGACGAGTGTATCAAAAATGTTCACAGAAAATCTTGATACATATCAGGAGTCGGGACATTCCAAACTATGTTCCCATCTCCCAGCTGGCCAGATACTTCTCTTGCTCTGGGGTAAGGGTATCTATCTTGATACCCAGGGCTTTTAGTTTTAAGTAAGCGATATTGCTATCAATATCTTCCGGGACTTTATATACATCATTATCTAATTTATCATGGTTCTTTTTTATGTATTCTGCGCTCAGCGCCTGGTTGGCAAAAGACATATCCATTACGGAAGCCGGATGCCCCTCGGCAGCAGCCAAATTAATAAGCCTGCCTTCACCGAGAAGATAGATCCTGTGGCCGTTACTTAATGTGTATTCGACTACAAAATCCCGGATAGTCTTCTTGGATTTGGCTAACTTCTCCAGCGCGGAAATCTCAATCTCCACATTAAAATGCCCGGAATTAGAAACAATAGCCCCATCCTTCATTAAGCCAAAATGCTCTTTACGGATTACATTAATATCTCCGGTGACCGTGACAAAGACATCTCCGATCCGAGCAGCATCCTTTATGGGAATAACTCCAAAACCGTCCATCACAGCCTCAAGGCCTCTTAAAGGAGAAACTTCGACTACAAATACATTTGCACCCATCCCTTTAGCTCGCATAGCCACTCCCTTACCGCACCATCCATAGCCGCAGACTACGAAATTTGAACCGGCTAATAATTTATTAGTAGCTCTGACTATCCCGTCCACGGTTGACTGCCCCGTGCCATAACGATTATCAAATAAATGTTTAGTCTGAGCGTCATTTACCGCAACTATCGGATAACGCAGTTTTCCCTCTTTGGCTAAAGCTCTTAGCCTGATTACCCCGGTAGTCGTCTCTTCGGTACCTCCGATAATATTAGCGTGCAACTCTTGCGGCCTCTGATGAATAGTGCTTACTAAATCCGCGCCATCATCCATAGTTATATCGGGCTTAAAATCCAAAGCAGACTTCAAATGGCTGTAATATGTTTTAGTATCTTCGCCCTTTATTGAAAAAACCGCTATTTTGAGATTCTTGGCCAATGAAGCTGCCACATCATCCTGAGTTGAGAGCGGATTTGAGGCGCACAGGGCAATTTCTGCCCCTCCTTTTTTCAAAACCTCCATTAATACGCCCGTCTCGGTAGTAACATGCAAACAAGCCGCAACCTTCAGGCCCTTCAATGGTTTTTCTTTATTAAAACGTTCGGCAATCAACTGCAATACGGGCATGTTATTCCTTGCCCACTCAATGCGTAATGCCCCTTTTTTAGCCAACCCTAAATCCTTGACGTCATATTTCATTCCCACTCCTATTTTTTTGTGATTATTGATCGGCACAGGAAAAGTTAAAGCTACAGGTAAAGGAAATCCCAAAAAAATCTCTCTACCTCTACCTATACCTTTACCTATGCTCTATATGTTTTACAGATTTGCTACCTGCTTCTTCAAATCCTCAACCTTATTCAACGCTTCCCAGCTAAATTCAGGTTCATTTCTCCCAAAATGCCCGTAAGCTGCGGTCTTACGATAGATAGGCCGGCGTAATCCCAGGGACTTAATTATCCCCGTCGGTGTCAAATCAAAATTTTTCCTGATCAATTTGATGAAACTACCTTCTGATAGTTTTCCAGTGCCATAAGTTTCAACCATTATTGACAAGGGTTGGGCATACCCAATAACATAAGCCAGCTGGATCAGGCACTTTTGGGCTAAGCCTGCGCCTACTATATTTTTGGCAACATATCTGGCCATATAAGCCGCAGAACGATCAACCTTAGTCGGGTCTTTTCCGGAAAACGCTCCGCCTCCGTGAGCAACCGCCCCTCCATAGGTATCTACCATTATTTTTCTTCCGGTCATGCCGGTATCTGACTGAGGCCCGCCGACTACGAACTTTCCAGTCTGATTTATATAGTACTTAGTATCCTTATCCACCCAATGCTTAAGAATAGGTTTAGCGATAATCTCAAT
>JAHKBC010000212.1 GCA_018825725.1 Candidatus Omnitrophota bacterium | reverse complement strand
ATACTTAAAGGGCCCAATACCATAAATAATGTAGTTTTGCTACGCTACACAACAGGGGTGGCAAAATATGCCAGAGCAAGAAGTTTTCGTAAGCTTGCCATTGGTTATGACAGCCGTATAGCCGGCGAGCAGTTTGCCGAAATGATAGCTCAGTGTTTTATCGGCCAATCCAGCCCCGAATATAAATTTATTGTCTATCTATTTGATGAAGCTAGCCCATTTCCAGAGCTCTCCTTTGGCTTGACTACAAAAATGGTACGCGCTGATTTAGGAATACTTGTTTCAGCCAGTCATAATCCTGCTGATTATAACGGCTATAAGATAACCGATTCTACCGGCTCGCAATTGCCTCAAAGTATGAAGAACGACGTCAAAAACGCCATAGATTCCACAACTACTGCTGATATTAAACTTAAGTCTTTAGATGAAGCTGAGCAGGGCCAGTTAATCTGGCTTGGCGGCAGAGAGCCGTTAAAGGAGAAAGATTACAAAGGAGTAGATATAACCAGCCCGGCATACTTTATTGATATGCATACCCTGTACGTTGAGCAGGTAAAGAAGTTTATCCTGGATAAAGAGCTTGTTAAAAGGCAGGCCGCTAATGTTAAGATTGGCTTCTCAGCATTTAATGGAGCCGGATACAAGGCTGTGCCGAGATTATTAGAAGAATTAGGATTTGTTAATTATAAATCTATATCTAAGCTTCAGGAATTAGACGGGTTATTCCCTGCGTTTGGCTGGGGAGAACAGCCTGATCCGGGCGACCCCAATTCTGCTGATATTGCTGTAAGGGAATTTATCGCCGAGCACAGCCAAGCTGCCTTTGACGAGCTAGATATACTTATCGGGACCGACCCCGATGCTGATAGGATGGGCTTAATAGTCAAAGTACCCCAAAACCAGCAGTACTTGTTTGGGAAATATCGCTTGCTGTCAGCTAATGATGCCTGGACGCTGCTTATTTGGTATCGTTTAATGAAAAAGCAGAAATTAGGTCTACTGGGTCATCCGGGAAACCACTATATTACATTTAGCCACGTTACCACTGACGCCCTTGAGGCCACGGCAGCCTTATTTGGTGTACTAGCATTAGGGGAAATGTATGATAAGACCGATACCGAACAAAGAGGACACTATCTTAATGGCATACGTTCATGGGTTGGTTTTACATATATTGCTGACTTTGCCAATAAGATGAGAGAAAAAGGTTTGATTAATGAGGCAGGCGCAGAGGAATCAAACGGCTTCAGTATTTTAGGCGGCAAAATTAAACAGGGAGAAATTCTATCTGACGGTGGCCACGTTAATGACAAAGACGGTGCATTTGCTGGGATTTTATTAGCTGAGGTTGCCTGTTATGCTAAGGAAAATAATACTACCATTTTCGAACTATTAGATAATATATACTTGCAGGCTGGACATTATGCCACTGCCAATAAACCCTTACCAAGAGTTGGTTCATTCGAAGGAGCAGAAGGAATAACCGAAAAGATAAACCTACTTAAGCAAGCCCAAAAATGGATGAAGCAGGCAAATGAAGGCAAAGAGCCGTTTGTTCTGGGAGGCATGAAGGTAATTGGGGCAATAGAATTTAAGTCCGGCCGCTATGATGAACAGCATTATTCCGGTTTCCCGGACGAGGGTATCAGATTTTTCTTTGAGGACAACACCTTAAAAGAAGGCGAACCTTTTTATAACAGTAAAAACTTCATTACTATCAGGCCCTCAGGTACATCTCAGGCCATACGTTTTTACACTCAAATATACTCCAGGCTTTCAAAGGAGAATATAGCTGGGCAAAAGAATAGAAATTTCCGTCTAGCTGAGGCCTTAGCGCTCCAGGTTCAGAAAGAGTTACTTGCCTCAATAGCACTCACGAAGTATATACCCAAGATTGAAGAGCAACTAAAAAAAGCGGAGTTTGATATTGCTAATCCCACTTTAGAATTTATCAATGAGGCTATCTCCAAGAATCCGATGCGCGACCGATCCAGTTCGCCGATAGGGAGAGAAAGAATTAAACCGTACCCTGCTTCCAGTAGCCCGCTAAATCAAGCTAATCCGTTTGTACCTTTAGCCGTTAAAAGGAGCTATGAAAATGAGCTCCCTTAT
>JAHKBC010000211.1 GCA_018825725.1 Candidatus Omnitrophota bacterium | reverse complement strand
CTATAAAGATAAAGGCTTGATGCCAGCAATAAAAAAATGACAAATATTCCTGGCCCGATTGCCCATTCTCTAAAAAGAACTGGGTAAAAATATTTATAAAAAAATGGATACTTGTTTTTGTAATAACCACAGCCAGCCTTGTCATCGGACTAAAGAATAACCTGCCCGGCTTCTTTTTCCTTTTTTGGTTTACAATTGTTTTTACGTTAATTAATTTATTCTGGATTTGTCTGGAGTGCCTGGGGTCAGGTATTTCTATTACCCGCAAAGCACAGTCTAAGGTGGATGAAGAGGATACGCTCCATATAACTACCGAGATAAAAATTAAAAGTGTTATTCCGCTTTTTAATCTGGTATTAACGGATTACCTTTCCTGCGCCGAAGATTCTAATAAGAATAATACTGTTTTAATAGATTTTTTTAAGGCTAAATCTACCACTGTAATTCTGTATAATTGCATCTGTCCCTTGAGGGGAAAATACAGGATTGGCCCAATGTGTATCTATTTCTTTGATCCCCTGGGTTTATTTTTTATAAAAAAGACTTTTAATATTTATTCCGAAGTGCATGTTTACCCGAAGGCGTTTAATATTCTCAAATTCCCGAGCCTCTCTAAAGGTATTCTTCCCTGGTTTGGCATAGAAACGACCAGGATAAGCGGTGATGATGATGATTTTTTTGGAGTGCGGGAATATAAGCCCGGAGATCCCATCAAAAGGATTCACTGGGCTCTTTCAGCCAAAAAAAATTCATTGATTGTAAAGCAATATCAGCGCCAGAGTTTTTATAGAGTAACTATATTATTCAACTTATCTAATGAGAATAATTTTGGTTACGGTAAGGAGTCCGTCGCAGAATACATGATAAAAATTGTTGCATCTATTGCTAAGTATCTTTTAACCAGGGATGTTTCGGTTGAGGTTATTGCGCATGCCGAGGAGATAGTTCATCTACCTTTTAATAGAGGAATGGATCATCTGGAGGATATTTTTAGATTTTTGTCTATTGCCCGCCCCGAAAGTAAAATCGGGTTAGGAGAGGTTTTTGAAAGTTTTTCCCATCGTATTAGCGACGATTCAACCCTGCTCACTGTATTGACTGATCAGGATATAGTTTACTTATCTCAAATAATCTCTTTATCGGCTAGAAATATATCCTTTATTCCGGTTATATTATTGACTCATACCTTTCATCCAGAAGCAAGAATAGGTGAAGGATTAGCCGAAAAGAGTTCTTTGATTCCGGAGCTGAACAATGTCAGGCCCGTATATGTTTACCGCGGTATTAATTGGGAAGAACTGTTTAGCCCCTATGGATAATACAAAGGTTAAAAACGCTCCTTTCTTTACTGAAGTCATACTAACCTGCCTCGCGATTTTCTCTATATTCATAGTATTCAGGAATCTGGAATATTTATTTTGGAAGTTTTCTGTTATAGGTATGTCGGTTTCTGTTTTTGTTAGCCTAATCCTTCAGGACAAATTCTCTCGAATAATCAGAATCTTTATCTTTTTAGGATTTGTTTGTGTTGCCGCCTATACTATATTGACAGTAATCAAATCCACGCTTTTGTATGAAGATGTGGTGCTTATTTTTATAAGAGCTCTTTACTTGGTGATTATAATCTTTGCCTTACAAATCTTCCGTCCGGAATTTCTAAACTACATTCAAGCATTAACAATACCGCTGATTTTTAGCCACATGGCTGTTGTCACTTTGGCTGCGAATATGTCAGGAGTGGTTGTCGCAAGTTATCTTACATTCTGGATAATAATACTAAGGCTCAAATTTTACGGACTTTTTAATGTATATAAAGATCGCAGTAAAAAGAATTACCCTGTTCACTTATTTTTAACGGTTATTATCTTATTAATAATGTATCTGACCTTACTTCTGTTCGGGCTATTTGTTTTAAAGCCTGCGGACACGAAGGGTGTATTCTTAAAAACATTAGGGGGTGTGGGCACGGGTAGAGAAGCACAGTCTTTACCCGGAAAGCAGGATGCCCAAGAAATGGTCAGGGAGGCTATTGAAGGCCTTAGTCTTAAGAATAGTGATTACGACGAAGGCCGAATGTCTCTGGAGCTTTCGCTTAACGAATTATTAAGCGCTGGAGATGACCTTAAAGAGCTGGAGCAGGCTAAGAATAGGGTTATGCGCCGCATGAGTAAGCCTGGTTTAGGCAAAGAAATAAATAATTTAGATGAGCTTGTAGATAATTTTATAAGTCAGAAGGTAGCCAACAGAATCTCGAATAAAAAAGAGGCTATGGCAAAACTTCTTTCAGAGGAAGGCGTAGGCTTTATTGAGCGCTCAGCCATGTCGCAGCTATTGAACAAATTAGACGATAGTAAATCTGTCGAAGAGTTATCTTTATATAAAGATAAGCTGCAAGAACGTATTGATAAATCAAAGTTATCCGCTTCCCGAAGGATAGAATTTAATAATTTGACACGAGATTTTCTGGAGTTGAAGAATTTTCAAGGGGCCTATGAACTTTCCAAGTCTGCCAGAAGCAATATTAACTCATTGGCAAATGAAGAAAGGAAGTTAGCGCAGGAGATTCTTGATGCAGCGGAAGCCGCTTTATCTTCGGAAGTTATCTCGGATTTAAAGAACAGTTTGGTAATACACAAAGAGAAAGCCTCAAGCTCATTAAGCAGCATCTTAGATGATGTCGCCAAGATTTGCGAACATAAATCCGAGATTGCCGAGTTGAGAAAAGCCAGTGAGATAGACAGGGAGTTAAGCGGCGCCGGTATCCCTGAAGACGAGCTTAATGATTTGAGGTTAAGCTTGGATGGTTTAGGCAAAATTATCGATACCCGTGATTTCATCCGCGCAGTTTCGGGAATTATGGAAGCCGCAAGAAAATATCCTGAATTAGTTAATTCATCGGGATTAACGGAATTGCTTACTAAGGAGGTAGGTTTTTTTCAAAGTAAAGCTATTGACCGCATTAAGGGTGGATTAGTTGGTAATTTAGCTCCTGAGTCAAGAGAGCTGGCTAAAGAAGTAGATAATATAGCCAAGGATAAAAGTCCTATAAAAAACCAGGCGCGGTTAGCAAAGATAGAAGGCTTAATTAATAAGATGTTAAACCAAGGTTTTATTGATAAGGATAATTCTGATACCTTACATCAGGAGGCTGAAGATATTAGTCAAATTCAAGATATCTTGGTAAAGATGCTAAGTATATTTAGGCAATCAAGTAAAGAATCAGCTAGTGCGGATAAGTCTTATCAGGAGCAGGTAAGCGATTTTCTAGACGGCAGTTTTCTGCCGGATAAACCCAAAGAAAGCCTTCTTGAGCTTACCCAGGAACTAAATTCTTCTGATAACCAGCCCAGGCTAAGTGATATACATTCTGAAATAGAAAGGGAACTTGAAGAATTGGGGCGCTCAGGGTTTGAAGATGAATCCAGGAGAATTAAGGAAATCATCCAGAAACAATTTGAGTTGAAGCGGAAATTTATGCAAGCGCAGCAGGATTTTGAATTGCGTAATAAGTTTAATAGTAGCGCTACCCAGATTGAGCAAAGCAGAAGCCTTGAAGAGATGGCGGACTTTGTCGATTCTTTGATCGGTAAGAATGAATCCGGCATATTTGCCCAGGATGTGAGTCAGGAGTTGGAATCTAGTTCTAATCTCAAGATTGAGGATGAAGGAAAGATGAATAAAGATGATGCCTTGTTTCTCGTACCAAATCAGGCAGTATGTCCTGTTGGTTTTATTTTATACTTTAAAGGTTATATTGTTGGCCTGGATAAAGTTGTAAGAGATGTTACTCTAGACTTAGATTGGTATTCTTCTGAACCAGCCATAATTTCAATTGACCCGCTGGGCAGGGCTATAGCCATAAAGCTGGGCACTGCTTATATATATGCCAGGTATAAAGGTATTGAAAGTAGAAAATCAATGATAAGGGTTTTAGAGGAAATACCCGATAGGGTATATGAAAGCATTAAGGTTAAACTCGAATGAAGAATAATACCTTGATTAGGGCTGCAGTTATCTTTTGGTTAGTCTTTAACTTTTTATTTCTAAAAGCCTGGGCTAAGGATAATTATCAGGAACTGATTTTACCCGAAGGAAAGGTTGTGATTGGCATAACCAGGGAAGAAGCGTTTAATAAATACGGAATGCCGGCTCTGGTAAAGAAAGACATCTGGTATTATCAAAGAGGAGAGAAGTTTTATATTTATTTTGCTGATCCAACATCATTGAAGCTTATTCCTGAGCAGATTAGCGCTACGGTTGGCAAAACTCTCGAGTTTAAACTAATTGCCATTCTACCGGATTCACATATAAAAGATGTGACTCAAACTGCTGAATTATATTTGAGCCACCCTGGAAATTTCTCCATTCTTAGCCCGGCTACCTTAATTCCCAAATATCACGGAAACTATCAGGTATTTATGCGTTACGGAAATTCCTATAGTAATCCTTCAGAGGTAAGGGTGGAGCCAGCTATACATCAGGATAAAGGCAAAGAAGAGCTGATAGCCATAGATATTCTTCCGTTTAAACCGAAAGCTGAAATGGAGTCCAATATTAATTTTATAGCCCTGGGTACTTCTTATAGCCAGAAATTAATTAGAGTTAGAGATATTAGCCAGGAAGTACAGTGGTTTAAAATTGATGTAACAGAAAACAAAAGTACACAAGCCAGGAATAATAGATTTTACTTTCCTGCTCACGGAATATACAGGATATTCAGTGCAACTAAAAACCTGCAGAGCTATCCTCAGGAAGTTGAGGTTAGCAGGAATAAGGTTACCAAGGCCAAGGGGTTGAAACATATTATGATTGTCCCAGGCAGTATCAGCGTGGGATTAGGGACCGAGATTTATCCTAGAGCCTATGGCACATTTTATGATAATAGAGTAGAGGATTTGACGTTAAAAGTTAAGTGGAGTGTTAAAGGTAGCAAAATTTTAAATCGAGAAGAACCTTTAGGATGGCTTACTGTTTCCCCGGGCATTGCTGAATTGATTGCAGAAAGTGACGGTATTTTAAGCCTACCATTTAAAATATCGGTTAATCCTAATATGGCAGTGGCTGAAACTAATACCCGGATCCCTCCACAAACTGTAAGCCGGGATGCATTAAAAGATGCGAAGAATAACCTTAAGAATATTAAGGATAGAAGGCAGAATTCAGGAGTTGCTTTAGGGAGGTTTCGAGAAGTTAAGATTATGCCTGAAAATTTAACAATTCCACTAGGCGAGAGTGGCGCGCTTAAGGCTGTAGGTATTAGGCATGAGGGGGGTGAGGAAGATATTACTAGTTTTTCGCGCTGGGAAGTTACAGATGCTGAATATGCCGCTGTTGAAAAGGGCCAGGTGAATACAAAATCACTCGGTCAGACTGAAGTTTATGTTTCGTATGGCTTGCTTAAAAGCAAACCATGTGTATTGATTATTGATAAAGCGCGCTTGATTTCTTTGAAAGTTACTCCCCAGACCCAGGAAATCAAACATAACGATAAAAATAAACATTTAGAAGCAACCGGGTATTTCTCCGATGATTCCGTAGAAGATATGACTTCTAAGGCTGCCTGGGTTATAGAGAACAATCGGTTGATAAAAATAGACAAAGGCAGGATTATTCCTGTTAAAAACGGAGAAACTAAAGTTCATGCTGAATACGGGGATGTTAAAAGCCTGCCTGCGCAGGTTATGATTTTGCCTGTTAAATTCTGGTTATTATATTTAGTATTAAAGTTTCTTTTTTTCGTTTTTTTAATTATATTGTTTTATCTTTTGATATGCTACTTTCTTGTGAAACGGCTGATGAAAAAGGTTATTTCTCTCTCTCGCCAGCCGCGAGAATTTATAATTGAGTTATACGCTAACCTGATTAAATTGTTAAGTATCCACGGGATAAGACATGATCAATTTACTGCGCACCTGGAGTTTGCCGCATTAGTGGATAAGAAATATTGCCTAAAAAGCGAGTTGCTCCGTGAGATTACTTTAGTATTTGAAGAGGCAAAATATAGCACACATGTTTTTTATGCCCAGGACTCTTGCCAGTTTGCCGCGGATTATAATAAATTTATTAATATTATTTATTCTTCCTATAATAGATCCCGGTTGTTCTCCAGGAAGTTACTGACTCTTATTCACATATGCTATACTTTTATTAATTTAGCTTAGTTTAAATTCATGCTTTACAGCCGGATAAAATACGGGTATAATTATTGCGTTTTAGATTAATGTGCTCTGGTCGCTAACTCAGCCCCTGGTTTATCAGGGT
>JAHKBC010000210.1 GCA_018825725.1 Candidatus Omnitrophota bacterium | reverse complement strand
TTTTTTGTTTGGGCTTTTTAATTTTTAGGGGTATAATAAGAGGTTATGAGAACCTATCTTTATAACGTAATTATAGGCAAACACAGGGGATTTATTCCTACCATAATACGGGTTCTTCTCTCTTTTTTATCAATATTTTACGCTTTAGTAGTAAAATTTCTGGCATTTTTTAGAGGGTTACAACGGGTACATCTGCCGGTTAGAGTGGTCAGTGTAGGCAATATTACATTGGGAGGGACCGGAAAGACAGTATTAGTAGAGTTTCTTGCCCGTTACCTTACACAAAAAGGAAAAAAAGTGGTTGTTATCAGCCGGGGATATAAGAGGGGTACTCGTACAAAAGGAGCTAATACAGAGTTTGAGCAGATGGGAGATGAGCCCTGTATGCTTAAACAAAACTTGTCTGATGTGCCTATTGTAGTTGGCGCCAATAGGGTTAAGGCAGCTCTTTTGGCTAGGGAAAGATTTTCTGCAGATACCGCGGTTCTTGATGATGCTTTTCAGCAATGGCATATTTATAAAGACCTGGATATAGTTACTATTGATGCCGCCAGTTTTTTTAATAACCAGCATATGTTACCCCGTGGAACCTTGAGAGAGCCCCTTTCCTCTCTGGCCAGGGCGGATATTTTGGTTTTGACCAGAGCGGACTTTTGCCCACGGCTGCAGGAAATTAAAAACGCGTTAAAAATGATTAATCCTCTGGCGCTAATTGTGAGTTCTGTACACAAACCCGCGGGCCTCTATAAAATAGGCGAACCGGATAAGATTTTGAGCCCTGAATACTTCATATCTCGTTCAGTGGGTTTATTTTCCGGAATAGCTAATCCAGCATCGTTGGACGCCTTGGCAATAAAAATAGGTTTAAATGTCGTTAAGACATTTGTTTTTTCAGACCATTATAACTATCTGCAACATGATCTGGACCGTATTATCCTAGAGTGTCGAGCCCATGAGGTGAGTACTTTGATTACTACTGAAAAAGATGCCTCTAGGATCCTGGGTTTGGGGTTGAAAATACAGGTAGAGTTATTCGTACTACGTATCGCAATTGCTTTTCAAGAAAATGAAAAAGAATTCTTGGCTAGATTATCTGGGATATATAATAGTTAGTCTGCTTGGCCCGGTTATAAGGAAGTTACCTCTTAACTTTGGATTATGGCTGGGTAAGGCTTGCGGATTATTATTCTTTTACATTGACCTTAAACATCGTAATCGTGTTTATGCCAATCTCAGGCAGGGTTTGAGTGAAAAGTATTCCCTGCCAAGGTTAATGCAGATTACCCGGCAATTCTACTTGAATTTCGGGCAGAATATTTTTGAGATATTCTATATACCGCTTATCGACAGGAATTATATTAATAAGTTTGTTTCTTTTCAGGGCCTGGAAAATATAGACCTGGCTTTTAAGAATGGCAAAGGGGTTATCTTTGTCGGAGTCCATGAAGGAAGCTGGGAACTCTCCAATATTATCTCGAATATTATCTCGGCGAACATGGGTTTTCCTTTTTATATGTTTATCCAGGATCAGGCTTCACCGCAACTTTCCCGTATCTTGAATAGGTATCGGCAGGAGAAGGGTTGCAGATTTATTCAAAGAGAGCGCCAACTTCGGCAGCTAATTCAGATTTTTAAAGATAACGAATCAGTAGGTATGACTATTGATCAGGGCGGGCGCTTTGGACTAGGGGTAGATTTTTTCGGTAAGGATGCCTCAATGTCTACGGGTGCTTTAAAACTGGCTTTGAAATATCAAGTAGTTATCCTGCCTGTTTTTTGCCTGCGCGTACAAGGGCATTATAAGAAATATATCATTGGTTCTCCTTTTGAAATCAAGAAGACCGGCGAAACTGCCTTTGACCTTAAGCAGAACCTGCAGAGATTAATTAAGTTATTTGAGGATTTTATTTCAAACTATCCTCAGGAATATTTGTGGCTATATAAAATATGGAAATATAGCTCTGAAAGGACACTGCTTATTTTAAGCGATGCCAAGACTGGTCATCTACGACAGTCCCAGGGTTTAGCCAGGATAATTTCGGATTATCTTAAAGATAAAAACATAGTTTGCAAGATAATCGTTGTTGAAGTCAAATTCAGAAATAATTTCTCAAAGATGGGGTTATTATTTTCCAGGCTTTTTGCTTACAAGTTCAGCTGTCAGGGGTGCTTGAGGTGCTTTAAATGGTTTTTAGTTGATGTGTCCCGGATTACACTCGAGAAACTTAAACCGGATCTGGTTGTTTCCTGCGGGTCAGCTCTGGCGCCGGTAAACCTGGTTTTAAGCAGAATAAACCAGGCTAAGAGCCTGGTAATCATGAAGCCGTCTTTTATCAGCTTGAAAGAATTTGATTTGGCGGTTATCCCACAGCATGATCGTGCGCCGAGGCTAAAAAATATTGTGATAACCAGCGCCGCGTTGAACATTATTGATGAAGAATACCTTAAAGAGCAAGCTGTGAAGTTATCTCGGCAATGCGGGCTGCGAACTGGGAGCCAAGAGCTCTATATAAGTTTATTTATTGGAGGCAACAGTAAGGAATTTAATTTGACGCGTAGTTTATTTCTGGAGGTAGCCAGGAATATTAAATCTTTGGTAGAGGCTCTCGACGGGCAGGTCTTAGTGACTACTTCCCGCAGGACTTCTCAGGAGATTGAATGGTTGGTAAAATCTGAATTTAAAGATTACTCTCGCACAGGGCTGTTGGTTATTGCCAATGAGAATAATATTGATGCGGCTATGGGTGGTATGTTGGGATTAAGCCGGATAGTGGTAGTTTCGCCTGAGAGCATCTCCATGATCTCTGAAGCAGCCTCAAGCAAGCGTTTAATCTTTGTTTTTGATGCTTTAGTCAGCCTCAGGCACAGATGTTTCTTGGATAACATGGCTAAACAAGGTTATATTTACCTTACTTCGGCTGATAAATTAAAAGAAAAAGTAATGCAGGTCTGGGGGCATAATATAATTCCCAAAGAAGTCAAAGATTCTATTATTGTCCGAGAGGCATTGACAAGAATTATATAGGAGTCTGAGAAATTATCTCAAAACAATGAATATACTACAAGTTTTGCCTGAACTTAAAATTGGAGGTGTGGAGACCGGGACCGTGGATCTGGCCAAGCGCCTGGTAAAACTCGGCCATAAAGCAGTTGTGGTGTCCGGAGGCGGAGAGCTAGTCGAAGAATTAAATCAATGCGGCGCGTTTCATTATCAACTCCCCATAGGTAAAAAATCCATTTTTAATA
>JAHKBC010000209.1 GCA_018825725.1 Candidatus Omnitrophota bacterium | reverse complement strand
GACTATATACTGCCAGACCGCTTTCTTCGCTATTTTCTTCTTGCTGGGGTCTTTTTCGTCTCGCGCGACATCGGCTAACCTCTGGACCTCAAGTATTATCTGCTGATCAGTACTAAAATATATGCCCTTGCCGTCAGAGAGGTAAAATGTCTTCTCTACGGTAGGATGATCGTGCATACGCTGAACGTACCTTATGTCATCTTCTGCAATAGTCAAAGCTACCCCGTCTGAAGTCCTCCTTTTAAAATTCCAGGCCGGATATTGGCGCTTCCAATCAGCTTTAAAAAGATTGGGTACTCGTGGATTCTTAGTTTGGTTAAAAGGAACCCTGCCTAGGGATTCCTGATTTAAAAATAGGAATGACTCTCGGCCTTGAGCAACTACCCTATGCATAAGTAACTGCCAATAAAAACCCAAGAATGTCCCATTAAGGACACTTTTCTTCTGCAGTCTTTTGGATGCGTTATCCCCCCAGAAATCAGGGTCTCCCAACCGATATGCTTTTTCAATCCGGTCATCACGGGCTTTGCAGGTAGGGCTTTTCTTGCTATCTTCAATGACATATTTCCCGGAGGCGCGATTCTGATAGACCTCTTCAGCTTCAGTTTCTAATAATTTGGCTCCGGACTCTAAAGCATCTATATCAGTAATAATGGAAGTGTCGCGCATTAAAGCCTGGAATAATTTTATTGTGGAGTGAGGATAAGCAGAAGCTAAGGATAAACCTTGAGCAACAAGAGTCTGGTAAAGCCGCAAGCTATACTTAAACAGCCTATATTCATGTTTATAGAACGCATACTGGGTAGAGAATAATTCGGTATGGCCTAATTCCTGGAATAAACGGATGGCTAATATAACTAAGGCTGACTGCTGATCATGTTGAAAAAGCAACAAAATATGGCTAATGAATTCACTATTAAAGATAAACTGGCTTATTTGTGTTCCGCGATTATAGTATCTCGCTGAAACCATAGACAAGGAGTTATTTATACGGAAAAGCATCGGAGGACCCCTGTTTAGCGGATTATCAAATAAACTATTATAATGGTTAATCAAATCCTGGTCTTTGCTAGATAGGACTACTTCTGTAAGTTTAGCCGCAGCCATGCCTAAAATGACTGCTAATTGTTTTGCTGAATCTGAGGAGGAATTGGTTATGTTAAAATGAACACTCGCAGGAACATCCCCGGGTTGCGGACAGGCAGTGATGCCTTCATATTCCACGGCGAAACTGTCTTCTATTTGAGAATAGATAATTATGTCTTGTAAGGTAAACCTTCCAAAGATAAGTTCCGATATCTTCTTATCCAGGTTCTTTAATACGCTATCAAGAGTATCAATAGAAGCTCTTCTTTCAATTTCAGGCAGAGCTTTTTCCTGTAAAATAGTATCTTTTATAGACAAATAGATACCTAAGGCGGATCTTTTATCCCCTGTTTTAATGAGTTTTTCTGCATCCTTTTCTTTATTCTCTAAAGGATATAGGAAACGCAGTTGCCTTCCAGGGGCGACAGGGTTATTATCTATAATATATTCAATCACAGAATTTGGCACACACTCAGATAAGACAGTATTACCTACAGCCCTATCTCCAACAAAACCTGAATCTTCGCTACTTAGAGCGGTCCTTATATGCGTTGCGGAAAGATCATCAAAAGAAGGTATCTTAGATTTTCTAAAGAGCCTCCTCCATAAAACAGCTAACCATTCGTATTTCTTAATTTTGTTCTTGTAATCAATCTCCGAGCCTTTCCTTACAAAATATACAATTTT
This sequence comes from Candidatus Omnitrophota bacterium, assembly GCA_018825725.1. GTDB lineage: Bacteria > Omnitrophota > Gorgyraeia > Gygaellales > Profunditerraquicolaceae > JAHKBC01. The sequence continues at coordinate 3,382 of JAHKBC010000209.1, read as the reverse complement.
TGTCTTATTGCCTGTATATTCTTTGGTAACGGATAGGGTTTCCTTGACTAGACCGATTTCGTTCTTCTCCCCATAGCCTTTTTCATCTTTCTTCTTAGAACCCACCTTATCAGAACCAACCAAATAGAACCATGTTACCTTAGGGTTAGCCATAAATAACCAGATGAATGCTGCCATATCCATATTGAATCTCCTTATTGATTCATTTGCTCCGACAAGCTTTATAGTTGCCTGGCTCTGGCTAAACATATCTACGGTCTGCTGCCTGATAGGAGTTACTCCAACCCAACGGTTTAATCCTTCAACATCTTCTACTGCTTTATTGGCCATGGTATTACGGATATTAGCATCAGCAGCATATGGTTTATCTGGAACTGTCCCTCCATTGGCCAAAAGTACAAAATTAAGAATTTGACCTATTACCCCAGCCAAAGACATTGAAAGATGTCCAAAATGCAGCGGATTCATGGTGCCAGGCTGAAGTCCGATCCTTGCTTTAACGCTAGATCGATCTTTCTTAGTGGCTATCTTGGCGGCTTTGAATAGTATTGCAGGATTAATGACCTTATCAAACTTCTTACCTTCCAATAAAACTTGTGATTCCATATCATTTAATACTTCATTAATAGCTTTTAGATAAACCTCTTTCTGCTCAGGAGTCATATTGAATCTAAGATCTTTAATTTGTTCCGCACTAAGACCCCTTCTTACCAAGCCGTTGATCTCAGCCAAGTATGCATATACCGTCTTCCGAGCGGTAGACTGCATGGTAATGGAAGAAGAGCCTTGCTCTGGTAAAATTATGACGTCCCTATCCTTTGTTTCTGGATACGGGCCCTGTTTTATCTCTAGAATTACAGTATCCTCCAAGAAATCAACCCGATGGCCTTCGGTAAACAAAACACCATCACCGGCCTTGAGATTATCCGCCGCGACAAACTCATTATCTATTGTATAAAAGCTAACCTTTATCTTCCCTTTTAGAACAAACAAAAATTCCTGCCTTGGCCTGCTACCGAAAGGATTCTCCCCTTCTACTGCGCCATGATATGCCTTTACGCCTTTAGTTCCAGCCTTGAGGAAGAATGTATTGATTGAAAGCGGATCCACCATAGTAGTAAATCTATTGGCACTTTCAGGTAAGTGGTTATTTCTAATAATCGCTCCGATAAGTCTGTTATCTTTTGTAAAAACGGATGAGGTTAAATTTTCACCTTGCAGGGGACTCCTAGTTGATCCATCTTTCTCTTCTACAATATTAACTTCTCTCACAAGGTTATCAAATATGGACCAAGCAAACTCTTCTCTAAGATTGGAAATAATTCTTTCAAATTGCTCCAGGGTATCTGCCCAGGTATTAACTAATACTTTCCTGTATTCATCCTTGCGCCTGACTTGCTCAGCTGCTTCCTCTGTTCTTTGAATGAAGTTTTTGTGGTCAGTAGGCAAGAAGAATTTCTCGGGCTGGCAACCGTTATTAATGCTTTCTTCGGCTTTCTTCTTGATAATCTTTGCCTCTTCTGCTTCGCGGCTGTGGATACGCAATGCTGTCTCAAGGCCGACTATATAACGTAAGGGTTCTTGTGACATCCTAGCTATCTCTTCATCAGAGAATGGCGAGATAAATAGAGAGAGCAGACTGTCATCATAGTTCTTCTTTAACTCTTCGAACCAACCCAGGCCTCCCTCCAAGACAACAATCTTTGAGCCGGTAAAGACCTGATCTAATCCTTTGACCTGGGCGGTCTGGGTTTCTTTGGTGACAGGATCAATATAAGTATCCTTAAAACTAACCAAGGCCAAGCCTTGAGGCTGTTTATTCACTAAAGTGGTAATGATTTTGCCTTCGGATTCAAGATGCTTGAGGTGTTCAGGTGTTCGGAAGTAATAAGCCTCATTTTGAATCTCTCCCGGCCTGATGGGGCGAGTATGGAATAAGGTGAAACGATCAATTAAGTCGCCGTATTTCTCAATGAACCTATTCCATACAGCTCCCTTACCGCCTCCTGGAGGTCCGGAATAGAGAGCGAATTTGGCGATGGTGTTGAATTTGGAAAGGTCAAGACTACGGATAAATTGGGCGAGTTCTTCTGCAGATTTAACGGAAGATGAGGTTGTCTGTGGTGGTGCTCTCTCATTGATAGGTGAGCTTGTTTTGTCTTGTGGCTTAAGGAATACTTCTTGCGCCAACGCCTGAGTAACTTTGTCTATCTTCTTTAAGACTAACGACTGCAGTTTATCCAGCACCTGCTTGTCTACCTGGTTTTCGTTGGTTATCTTGGCCAGGATAAGGTTGTATATGCTAAGGGCATCTGAGTATTTAGTTTCCTTAGCAAGCTTATCGGCATTCTTCTCGGATATCTCCAGGTCATAGAGGAACATAAGGGTCCTGTTATTCCTTATGTAGGTAAGCACATCCGAAGCGATGGACTCGGTAAGAGCTACTCCGTCAATGTTGTCAGCTCCTGTAATAAGGGCTATCCTTACCTTGGTGGCCGAAAGGTCTTCGAAGGAAGGTAAAGGCGAGCGCTTGAAGAAGCCGGCATGCCACTTCTCCTGCATCCAGCTGTGACGAGCGATGTCTTTGGAATAATCTATATCTTCGCCTGTCCTGGCAAAATATACCACCTGGGCATTGGCCCTTGTATCCCCTAAGGTCTCTACTATCAGGCCGTATTCACCCTTCTTGCCGTATCCGGCTACCTTGTCAGAACCTACCAGGTAGGTCCACTTTACGTTGGGGTTGGCGCGGAAGAGCCAGATGAAGGCTGCCATATCCATGTTGAAGCGGCGTGCGTTCTCATCTGCTCCAACTATTCTTAAGGATTCTTCGCCTTCTGATTCAAACATCTCCACTGTCTGCTGCCTGATAGGGGTTACCTGCAGCCATTCGCTTAAGCCTTCTTCCCCCCCTGCTGCTATGCGGGCCATCTCATTACGTATATCGGCATTAGCGGCGTAGGGCTTATCCGGGACTGTGCCGCCATTGGCTAAGATGACCATATCCAGGTCATTGGCTATGATGCCGGCTAAGGATGCTGAGATATGACCGTAGTGCAATGGATTCATGGTGCCTGGCTGAAGGCCAATTCTAGCGGTAATGGTGGATTTATCCTTCTTTGTAGCCATATCAGCTGCCTCAAAGAGTATGTCAGGAGTGATTACAGAAGCATTCCTCTGTCTTAATACGTCCCTTACGGCTGACATGTAGTTCTTCTTCTGGGCTTCGGTCATGAAGAAGCGTATAGTCTGATGGTTGAGCCTATTAATGGAGCCTGCTTTGTAGAGAGATTCTACCTGAGAGAGGTAATCCTGGACTACGGAGCGGGCAGTGAGGGAACTACTAGTTGATCCATCTTTCTCTTCTACAATATTAACTTCT
>JAHKBC010000208.1 GCA_018825725.1 Candidatus Omnitrophota bacterium | reverse complement strand
CTGCAGTGGCTCTGGGCTGTATCTTTCGATGTCACCAGTGTGAAATCTTTGCGGTGGATTGTCAATGGGATAAAATTTGTAGTCAATAGCCTTAACACAAAAGGATTCAGCAGGTATCTAATTCGGGAGAATCCAGATTTTATTATATCCACCCATTTCCTGCCGCCTTACATTGCCTCACAACTTAAAATAAACAAGCGTATTAAATCCAGCCTTATTACGGTAATTACGGATTTTGGGGTGCATCCTTTTTGGCTGACCAGAAAAAGCGATATTTATTGCGTGGCTTCGGAATATACTAAAAAAGTGTTGATCAGGGAATGGGCTGTGGACCAAAGGCAGATTAAAGTCTCCGGTATTCCTATAGACCGGAAATTCAAGAAAAAACTATCTCGCCAGGAGTTAGCTTCTAAGCTTGAAATAAACCATCGGGAGTTTACGGTATTAGTTGTTACCGGTTCATTTGGCATAGGCCCCATAGAGGAGACAGTGGATTTATTGGATAACCAGGTGCAGGTCTTGGCTGTTTGCGCCAATAACAAAAAACTTTACCAGAGGTTAAAAAATAAGGGCTATTCAACGGTCAAGGTATTCGGTTTTGTCAATAATATCGAAGAATTAATGAGTGTTTCCGATTTGATCGTCACTAAGCCCGGAGGTTTAAGCATATCGGAGCTTTTGGTTAAGCAACTTGCTCCGGTTTTTGTTTCTCCTATCCCGGGCCAGGAGACCGCTAACATAAAGGCTATGGATTATTTTGGTATCGGTTTGATTGCAGATAGCCCTTTGGCTGTAAAGAGTATGGTCTTAGATTACAGGAACAATCCTTTAAAGTTATGCGCGCAAAAAGAAAAGATATTTCTGGTTGCCAAACCGGATGCGGCTGAGGAGATTTATAAATTATGTATGCAGGAGTAGTTTTTGGCCTACCGGTAGATGGGGCTTTCGATTATCTTATTCCTGCCGAGTTAGAGAATAAAGTTAAAATAGGCTCCCGCATAGAGGCAAGTTTTGGTTTTAAGAAAAAAACAGGCTATGTGGTTACTCTTTTTGCTAAGAGTAATGTTAAGAATATCAAGCCTATTTTGAGGCTCTTGGATGAAAATCCGCTTTTAGATAATGATATTATTAGTTTAGCCAAGAAGATCGCTCTCTATTATTGTTGTTCCTGGGGCGAAGCGATTGAGATAGCGCTCCCGGAGGTTTTAAGAAAAGCAAAACCTACCTCAATCCCCAATGTTAGTAAACCTGCGAAAGCGCATAGCCATTCAAAAAAGCGCGTAATTCACTCTCCTGACATTAAGAAGCGCTGGGAAAGATATCTGGTTGAAATAAAAAATACCTTGAGCCGTTCGGAGTCAGTTATTGTGCTTTTGCCTGACATGGAAGAGGTGTTAAAGGTCAAGGAGTGGCTGGCTAAAGAATTTACTTGTAGTATCAGCGTTTCTTACCGAAAACAAAGAGATGAACTTGGGGAGTGGTTTAAAATAAAAGAAGGTAAGGTAGATATAGTTGTTGGTACGCGTTCGGCTATTTTTTCTCCCTTACCAAACCTCGGGCTTATTATTATTGAAGAAGAAAACGATTATGTTTATAAACAGGATCAGGTGCCCCATTACCATGCCCGTGAGGTTGCTTTTATGCGCGCCGAGCTGGAAGGAGCAGATATTATTTTAGGCAGTACTGCTTTGGGGTTGGAGATGATGTATAAAGTAAGCAAGGGGGAGCTAGAATACGAGTATATAAAATCCAATGATAATGTTGAGGTTAAGATAATCGATACATCCCGGGAATATAAAAAAGAAAATATTATTTCCAGGTATCTGGAGGATCTATTATACTCAAGTCTAAATCAAGAAAATAAGAAGGTTTTACTTTTTTTGAATCGTAAGGGTTTTTCTACCTACGTCCATTGTCAGTCCTGCGGGGTAAGCTTGAAGTGCCCGCGCTGTAATATTAACCTGGTGTTTTATTTCAAGGAAGTGCTGTTACGATGCCACTACTGTAATTATAAATTGCAGCCTATTCCTAAGATTTGCCCCAGCTGTAATGCCGGATATATTAAATATTCCGGGCAAGGTATCCAGAAATTGGAGAGCGAGATTTCGCGGATATTCCCTCAGGCAAGAATAAAGATATTGGATGAATCACCGGAATTTGACTTAGAAGATGCGGATATTTTTATTGCCACGCAGAGGGTTTTAAAGCATCCAAGTTTAAAATTTGACCTGGTTGGGGCGTTATCAATAGATAATACTTTGAATCAGCCGGATTTCAGGTCTTCGGAGAAGGTTTTTTCG
>JAHKBC010000207.1 GCA_018825725.1 Candidatus Omnitrophota bacterium | reverse complement strand
TTAAAATATATTTCATCTCCCCATAACATTACCTCTGATTTTAAGGGAAGAGATTTACTGATCTCCTGCGCAATCTTGTTTTGCTCAAGCTCGGCCAGGAAGCAATAATCTTTAGTTTGAAAGGATACTTGCATATTTATTTTTATAACACACTTTTTCCATTAATTCCACATTTTTTTAATTATCAATATATGACAGATGAGGCTGATCTGTTTTACTCATCACGTTCTTAAAAATAGTTTGACAAGATTACAGAATGTTGTGATAATTGACGCATAGGCAAGGGAAGGCTGTTAGAATCAGCCACAGTCCCGCTGCTGTAGCCCCGCCTTTTCGTATATTGAGAAAAGGAACCTTTTTAAGCAAAGAAGTTACCACTGCCTTGCAGTCATGAGGTGGGAAGGTAGCTTAAAAGGTAAAGGAAGTCAGAAGACCTGCCTATAAATATGAGGTTTATTGCCTCGGGAGAGGGCCAAGTTGAATCAGGGTGCAGCCCGATCAAGCACGAGTGTGTGAGGATCGGGTTTTTTATTGAGGCCATAATGAAGCGGTTGTTTATAATAATAAGCTTTCTTCTTCTAGGAATAGTTACGTTTAATTATCTTTGTCAGGGGCAGATTCCTAAGAACAATTCTCCTAAAAATCTGTCGGGGTCAGTGCCTCGCTATATCTCCTTGGCTCCTTCTACTACCGAGATACTCTTTTCTTTAGGTTTAGGCGAGGAGATAGTGGGGGTGAGTTCATTCTGCAATTATCCTCCTCAGGCGCAAGAAAAAGCAAAAATCGGGGATTTCAGTAATCCCAACATCGAAAAGATACTTTCTTTAAAACCCGACTATATATTTTGCACCGGCTTAGAGCAGGCAAATGTGGTTTTAAAATTAAGGCAATTAGGATTAAAGGTTTATGTTTTTGACCCGGTAAATATCCGGGAATTATTAGCTACTATAAGCGAAACCGGCTCTATCACTAACAGGAGAGAGCAGGCTCAGGAATTGACACAGCGCATGCGGCAGCGGATAGAAGAAATCACATCTCTCACTAAGTTAATCTCCCAGGAAAAAAAGCCGAAGGTATTTATAGAAATCTGGCATGACCCTTTGACAACTGCGGGAGAGGGGTCATTTGTGGACGAGTTGATTGATTTGGCCGGCGGAGTAAATATTGCCCATAATACCAAAAGGCCTTACAGTACTTTCAGCCAGGAGGAGGTAATCAGGCGCGACCCGGATTATATTATTATGGCTTATATGGACAAAGAGCAGCCTGTAAAATTAGTGGAAAAACGTTTTGGCTGGGATTCCATATCCGCAGTCAGAAATAAAAGGATATACAATGATATTGACCCGGATTTGCTGCTTCGGCCCGGCCCAAGAATTGTGCAGGGGTTAGAAGAGCTGTATAAAAAGCTCAATATAAAAGAATGAATAATAAATATAAACGAAAAACAATTCTCCTCTTAGGATTGCTTTTAGTTATTGCTATTTTGGGCATATACAAGGGCGCGGTAGATATCTCAGCTAAGGATTTGTGGTTAATAGAAAACCGTCCGATATTGTATTTGCGTATTTTTCGCATCATTACGGCAATTGTTGCCGGATGCGGTTTGTCAGTGGCGGGAATAGTCCTGCAGGCTATTTTGAAAAACTCTTTGGCTGAGCCGTATATCCTGGGCGCTTCCAGCGGAGCAGGATTAGGAGCGGTGATCCTGATGGTTTTAGGGGTATCCAGTATCTACATTCCCGGCGGAGCTTTTTTAGGGGCAGTATTGAGCATTATTTTAGTTTATAACCTGGCCCGACAGCACAATAAAATAAATGAACAAGCCTTGATTCTCTCCGGTGTAATTGTCTCGGTAGCCCTGTCGGCAGTGATTGTCTTTTTGATTTCAGTTTCTTCTAAAGATACCCTGCATAGCATTACCTGGTGGTTATGGGGAAGCCTGCAGGTATATGATTACAAGCTGCTCATTCTTGTTTCTGTGGTTGTTTTTACCGGGGTTTTAATAAGTTATTTGTTTGCGCAGGATTTAAACGCTATTAGTATCGGAGATGAAGAGGCCCTGCATTTAGGTATCGATGTGGAGAAAGTGAAGAAGTTTTTGATCTTAGTTACTGCTTTAATTACTGCTGGTTTAGTTTCTATCTGCGGAATCATCGGTTTTGTGGGATTAATCATCCCCCATATAATGCGCCTTGTAGTTGGCCCGAATCATAAGGTTTTAATACCGGCAAGTTTACTTTCTTCGGCAATCTTTATGGTGGGCTGTGATATTCTTTCACGCACTATTGCTAGGCCCTTAGAGATTCCTATCGGAGTAATCACGGCTATTGTAGGCGCGCCTGTATTTATAATGTTGTTAAAAAGAAAACATATGCCTAAAGCCTAATGGAAAAAATATTATCCATCCATAATCTTAGCGGCGGTTATCAAAACGAACTTATTGTAAGAAATATCTCTCTGGATGTATCCAAGGGGGATCTTCTTTCTATTATCGGGCCTAATGGTTCGGGAAAAACCACTCTTTTTAGGCTGATAAGCAGGATAATTAAACCAGTTCAGGGAAATATTGCTTTATCCGGAAAGGATATTCTCCGGTTGCCTCTTAAAGATTTTTCCTGCCAGGTAGCCTTTGTTTCCCAGGATTCAATAATTAACTTTTCTTTTACTGTCTGGGAAATAGTATTGATGGGCAGGATTCCGCACTTAAAAAGGCTCCAGGCCGAGGGTGCCAAAGATTTTTCTATTGCCGAAAAATCACTTTCTCTAACCGATACCCTGCATTTAAGAAACAAGATGATTAATGAGCTTAGTTCCGGAGAGCGCCAGCGCGTCTTAATTGCCCGGGCGCTTGCCCAGGAGCCGGAATTGTTGTTTTTGGATGAGCCTACGTCGCATTTAGATATTGGCCACCAAATACAGATTTTGGACCTATTAAGGAAGCTTAATCTTCAAGATAAGCTGACTATTGTTATGGTCCTGCATGATTTGAATTTAGCCAGCGAATATTCTAACCGTATTGTTTTATTTAATCAGGGAAAAATATTTAAACAGGGCTCTCCGAAAGAGGTTTTGACTTATCAGAATATTGAGGCAGTCTACAAAACGGTTGTGGTAGTTGAAGATAACCCTATTAATAAGAAACCATACGTGGTCTTGGTTTCTGGGCGTTAATATATGGCTACTAAAATTTTATTGATCCGGCACGGTTCCACTGATTGGAATGCCCAGCAGCGCTACTGCGGGTTTCTGGATGTGGAGCTGAATAATAAGGGCAGGCTTCAGGCAAGAAGGCTTAAGAAGAGGCTATCCGTCGAGAATGTAGATAAAGTCTATTCCAGCGACAGGCTAAGGGCAATAGAGACCGCGAAGATCATTTTTCCTGAAGATGTTATTCATTTAGTGGAAGATTTAAAAGAGATTAGTTTCGGCATCTTTGAAGGGTTGACTTATAAAGAGATTCTTAAAAAACATCCCCAAAACTATAAAAAATGGGTGGCTGACCCTTTTAACACCGCGATACCGCAAGGTGAAAGCCTGAATATTTTTAAGAAAAGAGTGCTAAAGGCCTTTAACAAGGTGTCGAAAGAGCATGCGGGCAAGTCCATTGCCATAGTTTGCCACGGTGGCGTGACAAGCGTGTTGATTAATTCTGTATTAAAGGCCAATGATTTCTGGAAGTATGTACCGGATTCAGCCAGTTTGAGTATTCTAGAAAAAGAAAATAGTAAATTTAAATTATCCCTCTTTAATGATATAGCGCATTTAAAAGGAATTAAAATAGACCGGGTGAGGTTTAAGGAAGAATAATTTATGGGTAAGATAACTTTTATTTTAGGCGGAGCAAGGAGCGGCAAAAGCAGTTTTGCCATTAATTTAGCCAAAAAATATAAACGGGTATGTTTTATTGCTACCTGTCAGCCTAAGGACGCGGAGATGAAGAGGCGTATTGGCCTGCATAAAAAGAACAGGCCTAAAGAATGGCAGACAATCGAGGAATATAAAAATATTGAGAAGGCAATTACAAAAGTTGATCCCCATACGCAATGTTTAATTATTGATTGCCTGACCCTATTTATATCCAATCTTTTCTTGGCTAAAGGCAAAGAGAAAGTAATCGAAGAAAAGATTAAACAATTGCTTAAAGTTTTAAAGAAGGTAAAAGCACGGGTAATTATCGTTTCCAATGAAGTAGGTTTAGGCGTTGTTCCCGCGAGTAAATTAGGCAGGGATTTTCGAGACATAGCCGGCAGGGTTAATCAGATAGTAGCTATTCAGGCAGATAAGGTAGTCTTTATGGTCTCCGGTCTGCCTTTAATAATTAGGGACAGCGACTATTTTTCCACTCCGTTGGAATAAAAAAATAGTCGCTGTCCTTAATAAAAGATATGGATAAAATTAGGCAGACGATAAGAAAAATAACTGAAATTGATGCAAAGCTGATGATTAAGGCTCAAAGTAGGCTTGATAATTTGACTAAGCCTTTGGGAAGCCTGGGAAGATTAGAAGAGATTGCTAAACAGGTAGTGGGTATAATGGGCAAAGAAAAGATAGTTTTTAAAAATAAGGTTATTTTTACTTTAGCCGCTGACCATGGGGTTACTGAAGAAAGGATTAGCGCTTACCCTAAGGAAGTTACTAGCCAGATGGTTTATAATTTTCTTAATGGCGGCGCAGGGATAAATGTCTTGGCCAGGCATGTAGGAGCAAGAGTAGTAGTGGTGGATATGGGCGTTTCATCAGAGCTAAAAGCGCAAAGTGAAAACCTAAAAGTTAAGAAGATTGCTTTGGGCACGCAGAATTTCGCTAAAGGCCCGGCAATGACAAGGGAAGAGGCAATTAAGTCAATTGAGACCGGTATAGAAATAGTAGAAGAAGAGATTGTTAATGGGCTCGATATTGTGGGAACAGGCGAAATGGGAATCGGTAATACCTCTAGTTCCAGCGCCATAACCGCACTATTTACTAAGACAGAGGTTTCTGAGGTCGTTGGAAGAGGAACTGGCCTGGATGATGCTGGTTTGGAAAATAAAATCCAGGTTATTGAAAGAGCCTTAAGAATAAATAAACCTGATCCCAAAGACCCGCTTGATGTTTTGTCTAAAGTGGGCGGATTTGAAATAGGGGGTTTAGCAGGAATTATTCTGGCTGCCAGTAGCCGCAGGATCCCGGTAGTTATTGACGGGTTCATATCCGGCGCTGCTGCCTTAATTGCTTATCAGCTTGAGCCGAAAACCAAAGAATATATGCTGGCCAGCCATTGTTCAGTGGAAAAGGGGCATAAGGTTATACTTAATTACTTGGGCCTGGACCCGATCCTGGATTTAAATCTGCGCCTGGGAGAAGGTACAGGTGCTGCCTTAGGCATAAATATAGTCGAAGCAGCAATAAAGATTTTAAATGAAATGGCTACTTTTAAAAAAGCAGGAGTTTCAGAAAGCAACCCGCGATGATCCACTTTATACTTGCTTTACAATTCTTAACTGTTTTTCCTGTCAGGATTAAAAATATAAGAAAAGAGCAGTTTGCCGCATCTTTAACCTATTTTCCTTTGGTGGGCCTGGGCCTGGGCTTGATTTTAGCCGGCAGCTACCGCTTGCTTAGTTTATTAAGGGTAGAGGAGTCAGCTTTATCCGGCATTGCAGTTGTGTTGCTTATTATCTTAACCGGGGCCCTGCATCTCGATGGATTAGCCGATACCTGCGATGCTTTCTTGAGCAGGAAAAACAGAGGCCAGATGCTGGCGATTATGCGCGATTCTCATATCGGAGCAATGGGGGTGATAGGTTTAACTTCGAT
>JAHKBC010000206.1 GCA_018825725.1 Candidatus Omnitrophota bacterium | reverse complement strand
CTACTATTACCTTTCAGAATTATTTCAGGATGTATGATAAATTATCCGGGATGACAGGAACCGCATATACTGAGGCCAATGAATTCAAGGCTATATATAAGCTGGATGTTGTAGTTGTTCCTACCAACCGGCAACTTATCCGTAGTAATTATCCGGATTGTATTTATAAAACTGAAAAAGAAAAATTTAATGCCGTGGTAGAAGAGATTTGTGGATTATATAAAGCCGGCAGGCCAGTTTTAGTAGGGACTATTTCTATCGCGAAGTCGGAGTTTCTCTCCGAGATGTTAAAGTTGCGCGGAATACCGCATCAGGTATTGAATGCTAAATATCACGAGATGGAGGCCCAGATAGTGGCTCAGGCCGGCAGGTATAAAGCAGTGACTATTGCCACCAATATGGCTGGCCGCGGCACAGATATTCTTTTAGGCGGCAATGCCGAGTTTATCGCTAAAAGCCTATTAAAGGAAATGAGCAAAAGTGAGGATTTTGATTATCTTAACGAGCACCAGAAGATCATAGAGAAATATAAGAAACAGACCCAGGAAGAACATCAAGAGGTAGTTAAGGTTGGAGGTTTACATGTTCTGGGAACTGAACGTCATGAAGCCAGGCGCATTGATAATCAGTTGCGCGGCCGTTCCGGAAGACAGGGCGATCCCGGTTCATCGAGATTTTATGTCAGCCTGGACGATGATTTAATGCGCCTTTTTGGTTCGGATAGGCTGGTGGGTATTATGGATAAGCTGGGTTTTGAGGAGGGGCAGGTCATCGAACACCCCTGGATTACTCGTTCTATAGAAATCGCCCAGCGCAGGATCGAGCAGCATAATTTTGAAATCAGAAAACAATTACTGGAATACGATAATGTAATGAATAAGCAGCGCGAAGTAGTTTACGGTCAGCGCAGGCAGATTTTAGAAGGGTTTTCCCTTAAGGATAATATTTTGGGGATAGCTAATAAGATGATCGAAGATATGCTTTTAAACTTTAAACCTGAAGTTAGCCAGTTGGATAAAATAGAGGCAGGAGAATTTTTGGATAGCTTGAAGCTGAAATTTGGCTTGGAGGAGGGTTTTTTTGAGACCAAGGATTGCTCTAAAGATGAATTAAAAGAAGCCTTATGGCAGAATATCTCCGGGCTCTATGATTTGAAAGAAAGTAGAGTGGATTTGGAATTAATGCGTTATTTGGAGCGCATGGTTTTCTTACAGATAATCGACAGTAAATGGAAAGACCATCTTCTATCTATGGACAGAATGAAGGAGGGGATAGGTTTGCGTGCTTATGGGCACCGCGATCCCCTGATTGAATATAAGAAAGAGGCTTTTGATTATTTTCAGAAGATGGTTTCTGGCATCGAAGAGGAGGCGGTTGAGGCAATATTCAAATTACAGCCGGCAAAACCCGGAAGTTACCACGGGGTTTTTGACTCGTCACATCAGGAATATCTACATCCTGAAGTAAATACTAAAGATATCGCACACGAAAGTTTTTCGCAGTCTATAAGTGAAAACAAAACATCCTCCCTGCCGTCTTCTTCTCAGAATTCCTCTCATCCCAAGGTGGGGCGTAATGATCCCTGTCCTTGCGGTTCAGGCAATAAATACAAGAAATGCTGCGGAAAATAAAAAAGCTATCAGCTTTCAACTATCAGCTTTCAGTTATTAAAGATCTTTTTTCTTGTTTATTATCCGCGCTGCTTTTAATACTTCCATTTAACAACGGAAAACTTTGGATCTTGGCCTGGTTTGGGTTTGTGCCGCTATTCTTTACCCTAAATAATAAATCTCTCCGGCAGGCAGTTTTTTTATTTTTTATTACAGGCGTATTTTTTTGGTCAGGCGTTATCTATTGGTTAGTCCATGTTACCTTGGCCGGGGCGATCATCCTGATTCTCTATCTGTCTTTATATTTTGCTGTTTTTGGACTGGTAATCCGCCCCTTTACCAGGTGCTCTAAGCCTTACGTCTTATTGCTTATCCCCTCAACATGGGTTCTGCTTGAATATTTACGCGCGTACCTATTGACTGGATTTCCCTGGGCTTTATTGGGATATTCTCAGTATCTTAATCTTACGGTTATTCAGGTTTCTGATATCACCGGCGCCTACGGTGTATCATTTTTAGTTATGATGGTTAATGCGGCGATTGTTGAAATTATCTTTTCGGCAAGAACCCGGGATCAGACCAGGGTAAAGTTAATTTCAGCGCTGTTATTGTTATTTTTACTGCCGGTTTTAGGTTATGGTTATTTTAGTTTGTCCAAGAATACGGATAGGAGCGCCGGGCAATTGATGCGTATTGCGGTTGTCCAAGGCAATATCCCCCAGGAATTGAAGTGGGTTAATATTGCCCAAGGCGCAATTATTAATAAATATCTTTACCTGACCCGAGGGGCTGTTAAGAATACCCCGGATTTAATTATTTGGCCTGAAGCCGCTGTTCCTTATGTTTTAGAAAATACGTCGAGCGTTTTTGCTTTGTTTGAGAAGATACCTGCGGTTTTGCTTTTCGGAGCTGTTACCAAAAAAAATAATCTTTATTATAACAGCGCTTTGCTTTATGATAAGAATAGTCTTTTATTGGGGCAATATAATAAGTTACATCTGGTTCCATACGGGGAATTTATTCCTTTCAGGGGAATATTTCCTTTTTTAGAGTACATCGCTCCCATCGGCGACATTGAAAAAGGTAAGGATTTGGAGCTTTTTACCCTGTATTCTACCTACTCCTTATTATCTGCTAAATTTTCTGTTCTCATTTGTTTTGAAGACTTATTT
>JAHKBC010000205.1 GCA_018825725.1 Candidatus Omnitrophota bacterium | reverse complement strand
GCAATCTTTTCCTGCCCCTCTACTGACTCCAGCAAAAAAGCATACTTATCCTTTTTTAATTTCAAAAAACTAGATACCGGAGTATCCATATCGGCGCTAATCTCCTTAAAAATAGGAATAAGATTAGCGGTCTTGGATAGCCTTAGAAACTCTTTTAATGATGGAGTATACATATTTTAGTTTCCTAATTTCATAGCTATTTCATCTTTCTATAAAAACAACTTCTGTTTCCGGTGTGGCAAGCTGCCCCTACCTGCCTCACCTTTATCAAAAGCGCATCCATATCGCAATCATAGGCAATGGACTTAACAAACTGAAAATGCCCTGAAGTCAATCCCTTAACCCAATATTCCTGCCGAGAACGCGACCAGAAACAAGTCTTTTTATCCTTCATGGTTCTTTTTATAGATTCTTTATTCATATAACCCAACATCAGGACTTCATCAGTCCTGTGATCCTGAATTATCGCCGGGATTAATCCTGCCTTATCGAATTTTAAGTCCTTGATACAAATTTTTTTATTTTGCATTTTAACTCCATTTAATTTCATAATCTAACCAGTACTCCTTTATTAGCTAAATATTGCTTTACCTGGCCCACAGTAAGTTCCTGGTAATGGAATAAAGACGCTGCCAGGCAAGCATCAGCTTTAGCCTTGGTAAAACCATCGTAAAAATGCTCTAATTTGCCTGCTCCGCCTGAAGCAATTACCGGTATGTTTACAGCATCCGAAATAGCCTTAGTTAATTCCAGGTCATAACCCTCTTTAGTACCATCACAATCCATGCTGGTTAAAAGTACCTCTCCGGCTCCAAGGTTGAATGCCTTTTTGGCCCACTCTACAGCATCTAATTCCGTTGGTGTCCTTCCCCCATTAATATAAACCTTCCACCGTTTTTTACCATGGTCTGTGGACTGTGGACTATTGGCCATTTCTGCATCTATAGCTATCACAATACACTGACTTCCGAATTTAGCCGAAGCCTCTTGAATTAATTCCGGATATTTGACTGCCGTAGTATTAATAGAAACCTTATCTGCCCCGGCATTCAAGAGATCCCTTATATCGTCTATGCTGCGTATTCCGCCCCCAACGGTAAAAGGCATAAAAATATTCTGAGCAATCTTCTCCACCAAGCTAATAAGGGTCTGGCGCTGCTGGTAACTTGCGGTTATATCAAGAAAAACCAACTCATCGGCTTTTTGACGCTCATAGGACCTGGCTACTTCAACCGGATCTCCGGCATCCCTTAGCCCTAAGAACTTAATACCTTTAACTACCCGGGCTTCTTTAATGTCTAGACAGGGAATTATTCGTTTAGTAAGCATGCTTTGAACAATGAACTATTTAATCTTTTTATCCAGATAAGGCCTTAAAAGCTTCCATGTCTTTGGGCCAACGTTTCCATCTGCTTTTAAATTATTGCTTTTTTGAAATTCCTTAATCGCCGATTTTGTTTTTGCGCCCATTTTGCCGTCTAAAGCGCCAACATCATAACCTGCATTTTTTAACGAAAGCTGGATTTGCTTGATATTTGGCCGGCTTTTAACCTCTGCAGAAGTAGAGATGGCTGTAACGGGTGCTTTACTTTCGCGGGCATTCAAGGCCTCATTCAGATTATATATATCCTGCTCTTTTTCAAGAAGCTTATTTTCTAAAACCATAACCTGGTTTTTTAATCCCTGGACCTGCAAGCTTTCTTTCCGGCCAGTAGTAGCGCAACCGGAATTGATTAAAAGCGCAAGACCAATAACTACAATCAAGCCTATTCTTGTTCTACTAAACATAATTTGCCTCCTTAAGCTATTTTTAAAGCCTCTTTTAGATTAAATCTTCCCTCGTATAAAGCCTTTCCGACGATCACCCCTTCAATCTTATTATCTAAAGCCAAAGATCTGATATTCAATATATCCTTTGTAGTAGACACTCCTCCGGCTATAATAGTGGAAAGTTTGTATTTACTCAATATGTTTAGATTGACTGATAATAAATTCAAGCGCAGCCCTCCAAGAGTACCATCTCTTTCAATATCGGTATAAACTATTCTTTTTATTCCGGCAGACGCTAAATTCTTTGCGATATCAGCCAAATTATTGTTGTTAGTTAATTTTTTCTTCCAACCCCGAGTAGCAATACTACCGTCATTCTTGACATCCAAACTCACTAAGAGTTTATCTTTATATTTTTTGGCTAATTTATACAGAGCTTTGTAATTCTCTAAAGCCAGGGTTCCGATCACAACCCTAAAAACACCCATTTTCAGGACTTTTTTAATCGTCTCTTCACTCCTTACCCCTCCACCAAATTCCACGCGGACTTTAGCCTCTTTTAATATTGCGGCTACCACCTCCAGATTCTTGGGCCTGCCGCAAGCAGCGCCGTCTAAATCCACCACATGAATTAATTTAGCGCCCTCTTGCTTCCATTGACGGGCAACCTGCACGGGATCCACAGAATAAATTTTCTCTCGGCTATATTCACCTTGAAATAACCTTACTACCTTACCATCTTTTAAGTCTATCGCGGGTATGATTAACATTGTCCACCCTCCACAAGCTTATTGTTGAATAATTCTACAGCTCTACGAAGTTTCTTAATATTTTAAGCCCAACATCCTGGCTCTTCTCGGGATGGAACTGCATACCGAAACAGTTATCCTGCCAGGCAACTGCGCAAAAATCTTTGCTGTATTCAGCAGTTGCTGCAATAACTCTATTGTCTTTTGGGGCACAGTAATAAGAATGGCAGAAATATACATACGCGCCATCTTCTATGCCTTTTAATAAGGGGCAATCGTCTACCGCTGATCCCTTACCCCTTACCCCTCTATTCAACTGGTTCCAGCCCATATGCGGGACTTTGAATCCTTCAGGAAGAAAAAATCTCTTGACCTTTCCTTTGATTATCCCTAAACCCTTAACACCTATAGCTTCATCGCTGGAATCAAACAATAACTGCATCCCCAGGCATATTCCGAGAAATACCTTATCCTGTCTAATGAAATCTGTTATTGCCTTGACCAGCCCCTGATTTGAAAGTTCCTGCATGGCGTCTTTATAAGCGCCTACACCCGGCAGGATAAGTTTATCGCATTCCTGAATATCCTCAGGCTTATTGATCACTAAAACTTTTACGCCAGTACTCTCCAGCGCCTTTTGTACGCTATGGATGTTACCCATGCCATAGTCGATAATTCCGATCATTTAATGAGCACATAACTTATGGAGCGCTTGTTTAAATTTACAACGACATAAGTTATCTGGGCAAATTTTCCCAGCACTTATTTTTATTACGATAATATTAGCATAAAATAAGTGCTGGGAAAACTCAGACCCACAACTCATGCCGGCTAATAATCCCATATTATAATTTATAATCCTCACTTAATCGATTATCCCCTTAGTCGAAGGAACACCCTCTCTGCGCGGGTCAATCTGCGTAGCCTGGTCCAGAGCCTTACCCAGTGCTTTAAATATAGGCTCTAAGGTAGTATGCAAATCCGGACTAATAGGATCAACCTTAATATTCAAATTTACTCCTATGCGCTTAGCAAAAGATTCAAAAAAATGCTCAATGTCTTTTATAGCATAACCTTCCTCGTCATCTCGAATATCAGGATAAACTTTATCTGGTCTTACGAGTTTAAAATACCCTCTTCCGCTAATATCGACTGCCACGGAAGCGGTTACTTCCTCCATTGGCCAAGACGCGGAACCATTTCTGGCAATCCCTTTTTTATCCCCCAGTGCTTTTTTAAATGCATCTCCTAAAACAATCCCAATATCTTCATTAGTATGATGAATATCTATTTTCTTATCATCGCCTTTGGCTAAAATCTCCAAATCAAACAAGCCATGAAAGACAAATAACTCCAGCATATGATTAAGTAGGCCGATAGGAGTCTTAATCTTTGATTTTCCTGTGCCATCAATATTAAGCTTTACAGTTATATCTGTCTCTTTTGTCTTACGTGATACTGTGGCTGTTCTTTTTTCCATACTTCATACCTTTCTTATTTTATCTGTGCAATCCGCAAATAAAATCTGTGGAATCATTCTACTCGAACCTGACCTTTACAGAATCCAAATGCTTATCTAAACCTTCGATACCGGCAATTTTCTCCAAAGGCTCCCTTATTTTTTCTAACGCCTTCTTGGAATAGCCGATGACGTGATTACTCTTCATAAAATCCCAAACTGACAACCCGGAGAAGAATCTGGCTGTCCCTGCCGTAGGCAAAACATGGCTTGGACCGGCAACGTAATCACCAACAGCAGTAGGACTATAAGGCCCTAGAAAAATAGCACCCGCATTTTTAATTCCCTTAAGTAACCGTTTCGGATTATTTACCAGTATCTCTAGATGCTCAGGCGCAATTTTATTCGAAATATCAACTGCCTCATCCAAGTTTTTAGTCAAAATAATATGTCCGTTAATATCTAATCTGTTTTTTATCTCTTTGGCCAGCGCTTTAGAATTTGTAATCAGAATAGCTAAGCCTCCGGAATGTTCTGCCTGAGCTTTAAGATCAGCAATAATAAACTTAGGGTCGCTAAAACGATTGGCAATAATCACCAATTCTGTGGGCCCTGCCACCATATCAATATCCACATATCCAAAAACCTGCCTCTTTGCTTCAGTCACATAGACATTCCCAGGACCGACAATCTTATCAACTTGAGGGATGGTCTTGGTCCCAAAAGCCAAGCCAGCTATACCCTGGGCGCCTCCTACGCGATAAATTTCATCTACCTTCAATAAATTGGCAACTACTAAAATATGCGGATTAATAAAACCCTGTTTGTTCGGAGGGCTAACCAGAATAATCTTCTTAACTCCAGCGATCTTGGCCGGGATAACCGTCATGTAAACCGTAGAGACCAGAGGCGCTGTGCCTGCCGGTATGTATACTCCAACTTTATCCAGAGGCTCATAATTCTCTCCCAAGACCAGCCCATCAGCATCCTTCATGCGCCAGGATTTTCTAACTGTTCTGCGGTAAAATCTCTCCATATTTCCCATAATAATCTTAAGGCTAGGAACAAAATTTGGGCTGATATTCTGGTAGGCTCCGCTAATCTCAATAGCCGAAACCTTTAACTGACGGGCGTTCATCTTCACCCCGTCGAATTTTCTAGTATATTTTAATAGCGCATCATCACCCAATTGACGTACATTGGAAATAATCTGGCGCACCTTCTCCTCAATAAACTTTGAACGGCAGAATGACCGCTTGTAAATACTTTCAAGTTTTTTTGAATTTACACGTATGATTCTCATTGTTTATTCCTGTCTTATTATTCTCTTTAGTTCTTCCAGAGCGAGATTTAGCTTCTCAGGTTTATCTCCGCCGGCCTGTGCAAAGTCCGGCCGGCCCCCTCCGGAACCACCCACAATAGCAGCCACGGGCTGGATAATTTTCTTCGCATCCAAGCCCTTTTGCACCAAATCTTTTGTCAACCCCAGGGCTAAAACTACTTTTCCGCCCTCTTGCGCTGAACAAATCAGAATCACAGCGCTATCTATCTTCTGCTTGATTAAATCTACGGCCTTTCTTAATAAATCCATACCCATATTATCCAGTAAAACAGTTACAACCTTAATCCCTTTTATTAACTCGGCTTTTTGGATAAAGCCATCAACTAATGACTGCAGATTATTTAACTGTTGAACCGCCATTTTTTTTTCCAGCGCTTTAACCTCCTGCAGTTTCTTTTGCAGTTCCTGAGGCAGTTTTTCCCAAGGTGAACTTAATAATACTGACACGGCGTCTAAAACATCCTCTTTCTCTCTAAGCAAAGCGTAAGCACTGAGGCCGGTACGCGCTTCTATTCTTCTTATGCCGCTGGCAATAGAACCCTCCTGAATTATCTTAAACAGTCCGATCTGGCCGGTTGCATCCAGGTGCGTGCCTGCGCAAAGCTCTTTAGATATGGTTTCAATCAAAATCACTCTTACTTTGTTTTCATATTTTTCGCCGAAAAAAGCCAAAGCGCCCTGATCCCTGGCCTCCTCCAAAATCATCTCCTTTTTTTGCACGAGATGATTTTCAATAATGTATGCATTAACCAGGCTTTCAATACGGTCTAATTCATCTTTTTTAATATCTTTGAAATGCGTAAAATCAAAACGTAACCTCTCTGCGGAAACCAGCGACCCCTGCTGCTGCACATGCCCCCCTAAAACCTTGCGCAAAGATGCTTGCAATAGATGTGTAGAGGTATGGTTACGGGCAATGGCCAACCTGCGCTCCAATTCAAGTTTTGCCGTAACCTCATCACTGACTTTAAACCTCCCCTCTTCAACTTTTCCCTTATGCAAAAAAACTTTGCCGCTCTTCTGTGTATCTAAAACCTTAAAAATATTACGGTCATTAATCAACTCTCCTGTATCTGCGACCTGACCTCCGGACTCTGCGTAAAAAACAGTCTTATCCAGTATAATTATGCCTTCCTCGCCACGATCTAATTCCTTTACCTCTTTATCCTGCTTAAATATCTTTAAAATCCTGGCCCTGTTAGAAAAATCGGCATAACCTAAAAATGTGGTCTCCTGAACATCAAGTTTTAATTCTTTAACACCAAAAACATCCCCTTGCATCTTGCTTCCGAATTTAGAACGATTCTTCTGAGCTTCTAATTCCAGATTGAATGCCTGATTGAATGCTGGTTCATCGATCTTTATTTTCTGAATACGCAAAGTACCTGAAGTTACCGTAGAAGGAATACCGTAAGTATCATACAACCTAAAAGCTGCTACCCCTAAATTTGAAGAAGTAATTGAGCTAGCCACAATAAAACCATCCACCACAGGTTCATTTATAGCCTGTTCTAAAATCGGCTTGGTTTCATTATTTACCAACTCAGCGCTGGAATTTAAGGTAGTAATAAAATTCTTTTCTTCGGATAGAACAATTTCGGCAATATTCTCTCTGCTCTTGACTAACTCAGGATAAGGCTTTTTCATTACCTCTGTCAAAACCGAAACAAGCTTATAAATAAATGCTTCCTTGATCCTCATGTTCCGTAAATGCATAATACTCTTACGGATTAATTTCCTGACCACATACCCTCGGCCTTCATTGGAAGGCAAAACTCCGTCGTAAATTGAAAAAACAATTGCCCGCAGGTGGTCAGCCACAGCATAAACATCATCTTGTTTAGGAAATTTCTTAGCAGCAACTTCTATCTCTTTAATAATCGGCTGGAAAAGATCAGTTTCAAAATTGTTCCTTTTTCCCTGCATTACCGCGGCTAATCTTTCCAAGCCCATCCCGGTATCAATGTTCTTCTGAGGTAAAGGCTCTAAGACACCCCCTTCTTTACGGTTGTACTGGGTAAAAACCAGGTTCCAAATCTCTACAAACCTGCCACAGCTGCAGGCAGGCGTACAATCCGGTTTAGCGCACCCGACCTCCGGCCCAAAATCCATGAATATTTCCGAACATGGCCCGCATGGCCCGTTAGGGCCTTTAGTTTTAGCTTCTGACGGCCAGAAATTCTCTTTATCTCCCAGTTTAACTATTCTTCCTAGGGGAATTTTTATTTTATCTTTCCAAATACTATATGCTTCATCATCATCCCGGTAAACCGATACAGAGAGTTTTTCTTCAGGAATCTTCAATTCCCGGGTAAGAAATTCCCAGGCCCAGGATATCGCCTCCTCCTTAAAATAATCGCCAAAGGAAAAATTTCCCAGCATCTCAAAAAAAGTATGGTGGCAATCTGTTTTACCGACCTTTTCCAGGTCATCGGTACGTAGGCACCTCTGTGAAGAACAGGCCCGGGTATAATCGCCGATAAAACCTAAGAATTGACTTTTGAACTGATTCATCCCGGCTGGAGTAAAAAGGACAGTTTTGTCTCCTCCGGGAACCAAGGAGTCGCTCTCCACCACCTTGTGTTTCTTTTCTTTAAAAAACTCCAAAAAATTATCTCTTAAGATATCTGTCTTATAATCCATTTTCAATTTTCTTAGCTATTAAATACCTCACGGATTGTGTCCGGAGAAAAACCTCTACGTATCAGATACCCGTATAATCTGGCTTTGGCCTTAAACGGATCAATCCCTTTTAATTTAACCAACCTCTCTTTAACAATCCTGGAAACAATCTCTTGCTCAGGATAATCTTTTTTTATCCGCTCCAGTTCCTCATCAATGAGCTTCTTATCAATGCCTTTAAACTGTAACTCCTGCCGGATCCTGCGCAGCCCAAACGGTTTCCTGAGCCGGGAATTCGACCAATTTCTGGCAAAAATAGTATCATCAACAAAACCCTTTTCTTTAAGAAAAG
>JAHKBC010000204.1 GCA_018825725.1 Candidatus Omnitrophota bacterium | reverse complement strand
GCAATAATAATCTGCTTGCCTTCCACGCTAGTAACATCCCCGCAAGCAAAGATTCCCGGAATATTGGTTTCGTTTTTACAGTTTACCTTTATCTCTCCGGCCTCATTCTTATCTAAAACCGGAGTAAAATCAGAATTTGGCTTTAAGCCGATTTCAACAAATATTCCAGTTATAGATAAATCTTTTTTTTCGCCCGCAACATTAATCCTGACGCCTGTTACGAATTTCTCTCCCAACACCTCCAAAACCTTACTATTATTAAACACCGTTATATTCAGGGCTTCCATCACTTTTTCGCGCATTATAGAATCACCGCCTAGATTAGGAGTATTATTTATAATATAAATTTTTTTAGCGATGTGCTCAAGCTGCAATGCCGCATCCAAACAGGAATTTCCACCGCCGATAACTGCTACATCTTTACCGGAGAATAAAGGCCCATCACAGGTAGCGCAATAGGTCAGGCCTTTATTTTTTAATTCCTTTTCTCCTGGGACTCCCAACTCCTTAGACCTCTTGCCGGAAGCAATAATTACAACCTTGGACTGATAACTTCCTTTATTGGTACGCAAATTGAAAAACTTACCACTCTGTTTTATTTCCAATACCTCTTCTGTTTCTTTTAACTCAATACTGTATTTGTGCAGGTGTTCTTCAAATTTAGCCACCAGGTCCGGGCCAGAAATAAACTGGTATCCGGTATAATTCTCGATGTCACCGCTCCAGGCAGCCTGGCCTCCGACATCTTGGGAGATTACTAAACACTGCATGCGCTTACGCGCTGCATAAACAGCAGCAGTAATCCCCGCAGGCCCAGCGCCTATAATGATTAAGTCGTACATAATTTCTTATATCCCCAATAACTCTTTAATTCTATCTTTATCAAAACCAACGATAATTTCGCCGCCGATATCCAAAACCGGAACGCCCATCTGCCCGGACTTCTTAATCATTTCTTCTCCCCTTTGCTGGTCACTAGCAACATCATAATTGGTAAAACTTACATTATTATCCTTTAAGAATTGTTTAACCCTTACGCAATAAGGGCAGGTAGCAGTACTATATACAAACACATTTTTATCCATCTTTTTCCCCTCTCTAATTAAATATTCTTTTTTATCTCTACCAACTGCACCAAGTGAGATTGCTCCTGTTTAATCAACTGATCAATAATCTTATGCCCATCTATTGAAACAACCCCCTTCATCACTCCAAAAAGAATAATCGAATCTTTTTCAAATCCTATGGCCAATTCAATTGCTTCTTTATCGCTTTTTATACCCCTGGCCACCTCTTCACCTTTATGTTCTTTGGTAAAGACATGTTCGTCAGCCACGGCATTTAAGTAATTCAGATATTCTCCCGGGTAACTTTCCGCTGGCTCATATTTCTGAGTTTGTTCCAAGAGGCGCTTAAAAACCTGGATATGAGCCTCTTCTTGTTTAGCCAAATACTCGAATTTTTCCCTGGCCTTGGGACTATTGGATTTTTCTTTTACCAAATTATAAAAATCCCTCCCATTCTTCTCGATCTGAATACCTAATTCAACTACTTCACTGGCAGTAAATATATTACCCATATTTTCTAAGCTCCTTTTTTATATTAACCGGCATAAGGTCAACCACTTCTTCGATCTTGGCTAAAACCATGTACATGGGTTTCGGCAAGAAAGTTTCCGGATTAAGGCTGCCGGTTTTTTCCTGTCTTATATTCTTTATTACGCGATGGCTGATGCGCTTGGCAAGTTTTTCGTCCCATTTCTTCAAAAGGCTTTCTTCCAGATCTTGCCTCTTGACGATAGTAGCCCGGCCTTTCAGTGAATACCCGCGGAAACTACCTTCTTCCACAGCAGTAATGCTCACATTCGGGTTATTCTTCAAGTTGGCAAAGGTCTGTTTTAAATAAAGGTCGAGAATATAGACCATACCTTCACCGGTAATATCCACAATCCCTTTGCAGGAATTATGCGGTCTGCTATCTTTGTCAATAGTGGATATAATGACAAAGTGCTGCCTTTGAAAAAAACTCAAAACATCACCCGGAATCTTTGGCATAACTATATGACTGCCTCGGACATCCAGCGGCCGTGAATATTACAATTCTCAAGAACCAGTAATTTTCCGGCAGAAGCCTTTAGATGCAAACTCAATATTGGATTGACCGATGGCGTCATATGGTAACGGGCAATAAAGTTGTTATCCAAGTAAGCATCGATATACATTATATAGTGTTTAGATTCCATAACATGGATTATCGAACCGATTTTGACGATAGCGTCTATGCAACCAGAACCCACTATACCGCATTGCTTGCGGATTTCAATTACCGGAATATGCTTCCTATCACCTTCAGCTAAATTGCTCGGGTCAGCCGGCTTATGAATAGCATCAGCAGTCAAATTAAATGCCTGCTTAGGAGCCCCACAAACCGGGCACTTTTCCGGCGCGCTGCCAAAAGAAACATAACCACAAACCTTGCAAATATATGTATCCATAACTACCTCCTTATCCCTCTAAATCTTCAAACATCTCTTCATGCCCAACCTCTTCCGAGAGAATATGGGTAATAAGCTGGTAAGTAACATGATCTTTGCCTAAAGTCTTAGAGGCAATCTTATTATATACTTCTATAGCTCCTGCCTCAGCAAGCTCAACTACCTTGATAATCTTCTTGTAGTCGGTAGTGTCTTTGGGTGGCATAGGAAATGAGGCATTAGCATTATTCTGAAGTTCATTGATATTTGCCAGAGGCATCCCGCCCAACTCCAGGATTCTGTTGGCAATCTCTTCGGCGTGCTCCGCCTCGTCCTTAGCTACCTTCTCCAGCATTTCATTCATATCTTCATAACCTGGCCCGGTTACGGTCCTGGCCATATGCAGATAAGAAAAATGCGCCAGCCATTCATCGGCATAAGCTCGGTTCAAATCTTTGATCAATTCTTTTACATCCACTCCTGAAATTTCAGTACCTTTTTTACCCATTCTACCCTCCTTGTGTACGGACACAACACCCGCGCAACACCTTATAAGCGCGGGGTGTAATCGTAGAACACAACACCGGCGCAATTTGGCCACAAAGCCACACCAACGCAATCCATCTCAAGCGTTGGGTACTGATTAGCACCAGGTGTAATCCCTGTTTTGCCCTTTCCTTCTAAATGTCTAGTAAGAGCACCCTTTCTTCTCATCCCTTAAATTTTCTCAAATTCACTTTTTCCAACACCACACTCCGGACAGACCCAGCCATCCGGCAAGGCTTCAAAAGCCGTGCCTGCTTTTATTCCGTTATCCGGATCCCCCACTGCCGGATCATAAATATACCCACAAACATTACAACGATATTTTTGCATAACAACCTCCTTAAAGCCTGGCGAATTCTACACCAAAATCGTAACACTTCTTCATCCCCTCTTCATCCGGGAGATATTGAAAAGAAATCGAAGGTTTAATCTCCTGAATGCCTGTTTCTTTTAAAACCTCTTCCAACTCCTTAACCGCCCCTCCGGCCCAGCCATAAGAGCCAAAAACGGCAACTACTCTGTTTTTTGGTTTAAGCCCTTTTAATAATTCCATAAAAGAGGCGATATTCGGCAGCATATCATTATCATGAGTAGATGAACCGATGATAAATCCTTTTGCATTCAGCATCTCTTTGAATATATCGGTACGGTCAGAGCGGGCAATATCATAAAGCTTAACCTCTAATCCCGCATCTATCAGGCCTTCGCTAATTTTTCTCGCCATCTTCTCAGTTGCGCCCCACATGGTTTCGAAAACCACTACAACCTTCTTTTTGGTTTCATTACTGGCCCAGGACAAATATGCCTGAATAATCTTTCCTGGGTCCTTGCGCCAGATAATACCATGGCTGGGAGCGATCATCTTAATGGGTATATTCAACTTCTGCACCTCTTCAATCTTTCTTAACACCAAACTGCTTAACGGCCAGAGGATATTGGCATAATATTTTGCTGCCTCCTCCATAAGCACTACCTGCTCAACCTCATCATCAAAACGAAAACTCGTAGCATAATGCTGCCCGAAAGCGTCATTAGGCATTAATAAAGCATCCTCCGGTATGTAGGTAAACATACTATCCGGCCAGTGTAACATAGGAGCTTCTAAAAAGGTAAGAGTTCTCTGGCCTAATTTTATTTTATCCTGGCTCTTAACTACCTGAAAATCCCAGTTTTCATAATAATGCCTGTATAATCCTTCTTTGCATTTGGCTGTGCCGACTACCTTGGCCTTAGGGCAAAGCTTCATCAATTTAGGCAACGCTCCGGAATGGTCAGCCTCTACGTGATTAGCAATTATATAATCAATCTTTTCGAGAGGAACGATCTGCCTGATATTAGCAATAGACTCTTCAGTAAAAGGAGCGCGTACTGTGTCCACTAAAGCAATCAACTCGTCTTTAATAAGATAAGAATTATAAGTAGTCCCTCTTTTAGTAGTATAGGTATGGCCGTGAAAATCACGCACATTCCAATCAACAACCCCTACCCAATGTATATCTTTCTTTATCTCTACGGCTGACATTTTATGCTCCATTTATTAAACAAATTAATAGCCTATAAACTTTTCAATACGAATATTCTCTTTGGCGCACCCCGCCTCCTGGGTTAATCCCTGCATAGCCTCTACCATTTTCGGTGGACCGAAAATAAAGACTGTGCGCTGCGCTAAATCCGAAGCCTTGTTCTTTAGTAAGCCCTGGTCAATACGGCCATGTAGGCAAGCCTTATCCTTAGGTTCGCCATCACTGACCAAATAACATATCTTGATATCAGGATTAGCAGCCTGCCAGTAATCCAATTCTTTCTTAAAAGCAATTTCTTCTTCAAAACGGTTGGAATAGAGCAATAAAACATCGCTCTTTATCTTATTCATAGTAATATATTCAATAATCGAAATAACCGGAGTAATCCCAATGCCGCCTATTAAAAAGGCAATTTTTTTACCTTCATCTTTAAAAACGCAGCTGCCCATCGGCGCCTTAACTAATACCCGGTCATCTATCTTCAACTCCCTT
>JAHKBC010000203.1 GCA_018825725.1 Candidatus Omnitrophota bacterium | reverse complement strand
CTTATTTAGTAGAATAATAGTTTTTGTAATTATTGCTAACTTTATTTTGACTTGTGGTCCCGTAGGGAACGTGCTTGCTTCAAATGGCCTGAGGCAGTCAGCTGCACTCAAAACCCTAAATCCTGGAAGAGACGGGATAATCGATGACCTTCATGCAGACTTGCATGCCCGGGCACAGGCAATTGTGGCCAGGTTGCCCGAAGGAAGTAAAGTCGATTTCCATAAGTACGATAAGGGAAAAGGCGGCTATGTTGTCGAACGCATAGATAAGAAGAACCTCGCCAAGCTTCTAGCCAGGGATGAAATAGGCCTTATCGAAGACGAGGATAACCCAGGCCAATATATCTGGGCGAACAAAGTTGACGGCGCTGTCCTTACTAAAAATGGCGAGCTCTTTATTTCAAATCGGATTACTTATCCTACTATGACAGATGTGCCGATCAACCGTATTGATTTGCCACTATACACAAAAGTTTTTCCTTTGGCTTATTGGTTCTTTAATACCTATTTAGGTAAAGGCGAATATGCCTGGATAAGCGATATTCTTAGCCGGGCTAAGGTTCTTTTAGTCGCACCGGGTTCGTTAGGTAATAGGCATTTTAGTGCGGATAGAGCCACTAAGACTATTAAGATAGAAAAAGATTTTATGGATTATATTTTGATAGGAGGACAAAAACAGCTATTAGGCAGGGGGGTTTTTGGCGATGCAGCAGCGGGACAGAAACGAGTGGGTATGGGTCTTTTTACGGAGGCGGCAATTGCCATAAGCGATAATAAAATCGCACCAGGCCAAGCGAAAGAAATTGTAAATAAAATTGCCCAGATTAGCCTTACGGGAAAAAATCGCTTAGAAGATGCAATA
Source organism: Candidatus Omnitrophota bacterium (assembly GCA_018825725.1). Classification (GTDB taxonomy): domain Bacteria; phylum Omnitrophota; class Gorgyraeia; order Gygaellales; family Profunditerraquicolaceae; genus JAHKBC01. The sequence continues at coordinate 1,940 of JAHKBC010000203.1, read as the reverse complement.
TACCTTTTTAACTTGAAAAAAGAGATTGCCCAAAAAGAGCGTAAATTGACACCGCAAGAGAGGCAGTATTTTCTTATTGATATGATGGAACGCAACAGAGGGTTTAACGGTCGTTTAGCAGCAAAAGTTTTAAAGGAGACTTTTGAATATTATGGCGAGGTAACTACTGAAGAAGCAGAGGCAGATTTAAGGGCAATTGCCCAGGCCCATCCTGACGGCGTAATTATAGACAAATACGACCGTGACCATGAGACAGAGGAAGAAAAAGCAGCTAAGTATGCGGATAGGACAGATACCTTTCGGTTAAGCGGAAAACATTTAGCCGATTTAAGTTTAATTAAAGACCGTCGCATTGTCTGGGACTATGAGATTGATGCGCGGGATGCTCCTTTATTCGGCGGAAAGGTAGCTTATACGGGAATGATGCAATGGGCTCCTCGCGTGCTTACCTTACCCATGTTTGCGACTGCCGGAGTTTGTTTCAAGGAAGATTTAATTAAGTACAATGATTATAAAGAGGAGTTTGAGAAAATTGCTAAAGAATTAAAAGACGGACTAGAGACTTTAAATAAACAACATAACCAGAATTTTATCGGAGATGAAGAGTTCGCCCGAGAAAAAGCAAAGCTTGTTCGAGGTACTGCTGGCATGTTTCAATCAAAATTAGACTGGGGGGTAGCCAAGATTTCTCCGGAATTAGTCAAGGAAATTGAAGAAGCGCTTACTTTATTAGCTAAACGCACCGGCACTTCTTTATTTCAATTGATCTTAGCTATTCGCAGTTCTGCTATCGGAGAGGACAGCGAAACTGCCTCCTTTGCCGGAAGGCAGGACACTTCTTTATTTGTTACGATTTTGACTGAAGAATTCACTAAGATAGGCTTAAAGCCCGAGGATTACGGTTATACCTGGGAAGATTTAAAACGTTCTGTTTTCCCCTGGTACGACATCCTGAATAAAGCGCGGGCAAAATTAGGAGACAGGGTAGTTACCGAACAGATGTTAGAGGTTTTTGTCAGGGAGTGGCTGGCTAACCAAAGGTCATTGTTTAACACGCGTTCTATTGAATACCGGCTGGAGAACAATATTCCCGTATTTACTGATCAAGTAGAAATGAGTTCTATTTTTCAGGAGCAGGCTAATACTGAATTTGGTTACGTTGCTTTTGGAGTAAATAGGGCTACCGGCTACCCGGAGATACAGATAGAACTTATAGAAGGCCAAACTAATCCTTTGGTAGATGGCAGTGGTACCGGAGATTTAGTGTTTGTGGGTTATTCCGGCAGAGACCGTTTCCGGGCAATACAAGTGCCTGAGAGCAGAAAGACTATGCACGTGCCTAATATCTTTGGCAAGGCTATCCAAGTAGAAGGAGAGACCAGGAAAGGCGGGGTAATTAGCATAGATTTTCCTGAGGAGTTGAAAGGTGTTCCGGCAATAACTGATGAAGAACTTTTAACTCAGATGGGAGAAGTGGATGCTGAATTAACAAGCTTTTTTGGGATGTATCCTGATATAGAAGGCGGATTAGTTATTAGAAGGGATAAAAAAGGGAATATATTATTTGCTGAGGACATTCTTGAACCGGATGGGATTGCTAAAGACCGCTTTGGAAAACCACGGATGTTAACGATTAAATTCCAGACACAGATAAGGCCGGATGCTACCTATAACTTCAAGAATCCGGATGTAATTGAACAACACTGGTTAGAAGTGCCGGATGAAGAATACCAACGGGCTGTACGAGACGGCAAGGTCTTATATGGTTTTTCTCAGGCGCATACACAAGGAGCAGCAAAGGGCGAAGTTTTTATTTTAGAAAAAGGGCGTCCGGATACCTGGTATAAAGCGCTAAAGAAAGTTATGGTTACCGTACAAAGCGACCCGGATATGAATGAGGCGATGCGTAGTGCCTTGGCAGTAGTAGCCGCAGTAGGGGG
>JAHKBC010000202.1 GCA_018825725.1 Candidatus Omnitrophota bacterium | reverse complement strand
TATGATCGGTTTTATACTGGTTTTGCTTATTACCCTGGAGTGGTTAGCCAAAGGATTTGGCGGATTGGATAGGATAAGGGAATCTATTTTGGCTATGACCTTATTAGTTATTGGCTTGCAGACAGTTTTTTCATCATTCTTCATAAGCCTTTTATTCTTGGATAAAAGATGAAACTATCGGTAGTCATTCCGGCGTATAACGAACAAATTTGTATAGGCCAGGTAGTTCTAAGATTGGCCAAGGAGTTGGAATTAAATGATATTGATTATGAGGTAATCTTAGTAAATGATAATTCTACAGATTCCACATTGGATGTCCTCGCCGCATTAACAAAAGATAATCCGAGAGTTAAAGCAGTGAATTCCATTCAACCCCGGGGCTTTGGTTGGGCTATAAGACAGGGGTTGGATAGCATTAGCGGAGATGCGGTAGTTATATTTATGGGAGATGGATCTGATGATCCTAATGATGTGGTTAGGTATTTAAATAAACTTAAAGAGGGTTATGACTGTGTTTTTGGTTCACGGTTTATAAAGGAAAGCAAGGTTGTAGGTTACCCTTGGATAAAATTTATACTTAACCGGGCAGGAAACAAACTAATTCAATCCCTGTTTTTCTTAAAATATAATGACATATCTAATGCCTTTAAGGCTTATCGGGTTGGGGTAATAAAGGCAATCCAGCCTCTGATATCCCAGTATTTCAATATTACGGTAGAGATGCCTTTAAAAGCCATAGTTAGAGGGTTTTCTTATGCGGTTATTCCAATACACTGGAATGGCAGGGATAGCGGTGTGAGCAAATATCATATTAAAGAATTAAGCCGTAAATATTTTTTTTCTATACTTTTTGTATGGCTGGAAAAGATGTTATTGAAGGAAGAGATTAAAAGACATGCTTAACGTACTTTACAAGAGCCGGTTTACAGAGAAAGAAATTGTAAAAAAGAAAGAGATCTGGAAGATACTCTGCCAGGATTTTTTTCAGCGTTATATACCTGAAGGCTCTGTTGTGTTGGACTTGGGGGCGGGTTTTGGCGAATTCATCAATAATATTAAATGTCGGGAGAAATACGCTCTGGATATGAACCAGGATTCATCAAGGTTCATCAACCCGGAAGTCAAATTCTTTAATAATCCGGCAACAGACCTATCGTTTCTTCCGGATGAAAAGATAGATGTAGTTTTTGCCAGTAATATCCTGGAGCATTTAGAAACTAAAGACCAGCTTTTTAATTGCTTTTTAGAGCTAAGAAGGGTATTGAAGAAGGGTGGCAAAGTAATCATACTCGGCCCGAATATGCGCTTTGTCTATAAAGAATACTGGGATTTTATTGATCACCGTCTCCCCTTAAGCGATAGAAGTATTGCCGAGATACTGCAGATGATGGATTTTAACATTGAGCGCATTATCAGTCGCTTCCTGCCTTATACGACTAAGAGCGGGCTTTCCAAAAATCCAGCTCTTGTGCGGCTTTATCTGCGAATGCCTTTGGCTTGGAGAGTATTCGGCAAACAGATGTTGGTTATAGCCAGAAAATGATACCGGAAGGCCCAACCCTATTATTTTATCTAATATGAATTTTAATTTGCCCCTGCGAGAAAGAGTTAATAATATTAAAATTTTCGGAATATTATTCCTCACCCTCATTCTAGGGTTTTTCTTAAGATCCTTTAATCTTGATTTTCCTTCTATAGGCTATCACAATATGAAGGAAAATGAATATTTAAGCATGGCCGAAGAGATGCAGAGGACAGGTGATTTTACCACCCGTAGGATTTATTTTCACAATGCCTTTGCGGAGAATCCGGATATGCAGATATTCCCTCAAGTCCCCTTGGTTACTTACCAGATACTTGCCTCCTGGAATTTATTCGGCCAGAATTTATGGGGCGCTCGGCTATTTAACGTTTTATTCGGCGTCTGTAGTATTCTAACCATATATTTCTTAGGGCTGATTTTATTTCAATCTTTTAGATTAGCGTTATTTTGTTCATTTCTGCTGGCGATTATGCCTTTGGGGGTATTTTTCTCGCGTAACCTGCAACCGGAGAGCCCCGGTTTTTTATTTATGCTCTTGGCGCATCTTTTTTATCTGCGTTATGTTACCATGTCGAGAAGGACCGACCTCTTTTTAGGCGGTACTTTTTTTTCGCTCTCCTGGATCTATAAGATGAACTTTGCGTTTTCCGCGCTATTTTTCTTATTTATTTTCCCCTACGGTAAATTTTTTAGCCGCAGTAGGGGGCTGGTAAAAAATATTTTTGCGTTAACGCTTTCATATGTGCCCGTTTTATTGAGCATTGCCTGGCTCGCGCATCTGGGGCAATGGAAATTCATGCAACAGACTACTATCGCTAGGGTAAATTTACTGGAAATATTTTCGCCAACTTATTGGAATAAATATGGCAAGATTATCTGGTGGTATATTCAAGGGGAGAATTTCAGCCTAATATTTACAATACTTGCAGTCCTGGGTTTATTTGCCGCCTTTTTAAAAAGAAGATCTGTTTTAGACCGTTATCTTATTGGGGGAGTTGTTTCTATCCTTTGTTACAGCATGTTTTTCTCGGATTTTATCAATCAACATAATTACTATCAGATGCCTTTTTTAGGATGGGTTTGCATATCTTCAACTTATGGCCTTTTATATATATCACAATTGGCAAAAAGAGCGGCGCGTAAGGATGTGCTCGGTTATTTATTAAGTCTTGTTGTATTTGTGTCCATC
>JAHKBC010000201.1 GCA_018825725.1 Candidatus Omnitrophota bacterium | reverse complement strand
TAATTTTAAACCGCGCAAAAAACTCCCAGGCGACAAGAATTATGAAAAAAGCTAAAACCTTTATTATTATTGCCTTTGCCTGTTTTATCGGTATTGATTTTTTTGTCGACATAATATTTTATCTGTTCGGTATTTGATAATAAAGGCTGTGGAGCGCTTCAAAGATATCCTTAAATTCCAGACAAGACGGAATTAACAAACTGTTCCGGGGCCGGGGAAAAGGGAGCGAGAATTCACGCACTATCTCTCCGGGCTTACCTCCCATAATAATGATCCGGTCAGAAAGTAAGATAGCCTCGTTAATATCATGGGTTACAAAAAAAATAGTCCTCTTGCTCTCTTGCCAGATATCCAGGGTAAATTGCTGGAGTTCCTGACGCTGAAGGACATCAAGAAAAACAAAAGGCTCATCCATAAGGATAAGCTCGGCGTTATTGGAAAAGCAGCGGATGATATTAACCTTTTGAGCCATGCCACCTGAAATCTGCCGCGGATAAAAATTACTAAACTTTGATAATCCTGCTTTATCCAAATAACTTAATGCCAAAGCTTCCTTTTTGGGTTGATCCATTACACGCCTATTCATACATATAGTAATATTCTCCCGTAGGTTAAGCCAGGGGAATAAAGGCGATTTTTGGAAAGCCAAGGGGATATAAGGGGTGTCCGTTTCTAAAAAATAGTAGTCTATCTGGCCTCTGGTTTTAGGAATCAAGCCGGCCAAAATCTTAAGCAAGGTTGTTTTTCCGCAGCCGCTGGGCCCAAGCAAAGCAACAAATTCGCCCTTCTTAACGCCAAAAGACAATCCCTGAAAAACTCGGTGCCGGCCAAAACTCTTATCAAGTCCTTTAACCTCTAAGATTAAATCACTCATTATTCTTATATTTACCTAGCTTCTTTATGGCTTTTTCAATAAAACTATGGTCTATTAATTGTTCGATACTTGGCGCTTTTTCTATGAGTTTATTATCTTCAAACCACTGGATCTGCTCCTGGACACTCTGTATGTTGATATATCCGTCGGGATTCAAGCTCGCCAGAACCACTCTGTTCCAAAGGTCTTCAGGTTCCAGCTTGATATATTTTTTCAATATATCTAATATCTCATTTTTCTTGATTCCCTTCTTAAACGCATCATTGTAGTCCCTCAGCCCTTTCAGATACGCAACCATGAATTTCTCCGCCAAGTCTTTTTTTTCTTTGATAAATTTTACCGAATAAAAAATAATACCGCCCTGAATGCCCGGAAACACCTCGTCCACTCCGGCTACTCTTACCGCAATCTGGTCCATGACAGCCTTTGCAACATAAGGCTCACTTTGCACGGCCGCATCTATGCCCTTATTCATAAACCCGATATTCATTGCAGGAAAAGGTATTTTTATAAACTTCACATCCGCAAGCGGCACATTTCCTCTATCAAGGAATTTCTTAATTATCATGCTCATATTGCTACCCTCCAACATAATCAATCCTATGGTAAAGCCTTTTAAATCTCTATACGACTTATATCGGCCGCTTGCAATATGGTCGCTCCTGACCAATAATGCTAACTGGCTGGTTCCTTTTTGCATGCTTCCTTTATCAGCCACAAGCTTGATTCCTGCGCCTTGGTTAATGGCTCTAAGCAGTCCAGCCGTTACTCCTCCTCCGCCTACATCGAGTGATCCATTTGAAAGCAGAACAGTCATTTGGGCGCCCGCGGAACCAAACATTGTAAGATCAACATCTAATCCCTCATCCTTAAAATACCCCTTTTCTTTGGCTATATAGATTCCTGCGCTGGACATCAGAGGTGAAGCTCCAACAGTTATTATCGGCATTTTATCTTTGGCAGATAGAGGGGGGCAAAAGGCCGCGTAAAGTAATACTGAAATTAATGCCAGGCTAATTACTGTTTTCCTAATCATATTTGTACCGCCCCTTCCTTTTTTTAAAAAAATTCCAGGCCGAAAAGATTAGACCGCTGTTTTAGTTGTTGACTCTTTGCCTGCCCCCATAATACATTCTCACTAAAAGCCGGTTAATTCGCTTCATATTCCGCAATATATTTATAATGGTTAAATTATATCCCACTGATTTGATCCTGTCAACACATCCCGCCGCTAAGGACTTTTTTACCAAACCCCGTCATTATTAAT
>JAHKBC010000200.1 GCA_018825725.1 Candidatus Omnitrophota bacterium | reverse complement strand
CTGCATAGGATGGTCTCCGGTCAAAGCTAAGATATTCTCGATTCCAAAACTGGCTGCCGAGAGCAAATCTGACTGTAAGGCCAGACGGTTACGGTCGCGGCAAGTCAATTGGAATATAGGTTCAAAACCCTTTTCTTTGAGCAAAATCGAGACTGCCAGAGACCCCAGACGCATTACCGAACTCTGCAAATCCGTAACATTAATCGCGTCTACCCTGTTACGGATAAGCTCTGCCTCCTGCAGTATCTTTTCAGCTCTAATCCCTTTAGGCGGGCCGACTTCTGCGGTTACGACAAATTTAGAAGATTCCAATTTTTCTTTAAAATTCATATTATTATACCTGCCATTTCTTTAATAATCAACCTAGCCGCCTTCAACTTTATCGCTCTTTTTCTCCTGGTCATCAAAAGCCACCACTAATCTATTGACATATTCCATATCGTCTTCAGACATTACGGTAAATTTAATACCCACATCATAAAGCACCACATTTTTTTCTACGGGATTAATCTTTTCTTTGACCCAGCTGACTACCCCCTGGCACTTTATTATCCTATCCTTGCCTAAAAAAATATCCAAATTAACCGGAGTAAAGGCGTTAAGCTTTTCTTCCAGCATAACGCTTACTCCTCCGATACTTATATTTTCGGTATGCGCCACCAGCCAATGCAAAGGATAACCTACGGCTATCTTACAAGGGAAAGCTGCCCGGGGAAACCTTCTTTTTTCTTTACCTTGCCAATCCATTATAATCCCGCCGCCTCCACTAAATTACGCATAAGCATAATCACGGTCAAAGGCCCCACTCCTCCTGGCACAGGAGTAATCCAGGACGCCCTTTTAGCTGCTTCTTCAAATTCCACATCCCCTACGATTTTATCGCCCACCTTATTAATCCCCACATCAATAACTATTGCCTTTTCCTTAACCCACTCACCTTTAATCAAATTAGCTTTACCGACACTGGTCACTAGAATATCGGCTCTGCGCACATGCTCTTCCAGCTTCCCCGCCTTAGAGGTTCCAATATGGCATACGCAAACCGTAGCCAACTTATCCATTAATAAAAGGCTCAAAGGTTTGCCTACTATTTCGCTGTGGCCGATAATAACTATCTCCTTACCCTGCAAAAACCCTCCCAGAGAATTCAATAATTCTATTACTGCCGCAGGCGTACAAGGGAGTATCTTGGGTTTGCCAAAGAATATCTTACCCAGATTAACCGGATGCATCCCCTCCACATCCTTCTCCGGCAGAATATAGCGGCTTATATCCTTATAGTCAATATGTAACGGTAGGGGCATCTGTACGATTATCCCGTTAACGGCCTTATTCAAGTTCAGCTGATTAATAAAAACGATAAGTTTATCATGGCTGGTCTCTTTGGGTAGATTATGCAATTCATATTCTATTCCTAGATCCAGGGCTAATTTTTTCTGAGCCTTGATATAAAGATCAGAAGCAGGATTATCCCCCACTTGTATACTGTCCAATTTAAGCTTAGAGCTCTTTATCCTCTCTTTAAGTAGAGATTTTATCTGCTCGGCAATAATTCTACCTTCTAATAATTTTGCCAATTCTGGCCTCCGTAATAAGTTTGGTATTCTTTATAATCTTCCACTTGTTTTCTAACTCTTTCTCCAGCTTTCTCTTTTTGGAGGTATCATGCAAAAAACGAATATTTATCTCAACATTATAATACCCGCTTTTAAATCCGGCTGCGAATAATTCCAAAGCGATTCCTAAATCACTTATCAACATAGGATTAGTCTTATCGATTAATTCTGTAGCTCCAAGTATGCCTTCAAAACATAAAGAGCACACCTTGGCTGGCACAGCCAGCGACCGGGTTAAGTTTTTACTTTTGTATGCGGCAACATCCTCATCCACCAGCCGCAATAATTGTTTACTTAAAGACATATATTTTACTAAAGCCTTCTTAAGGATCGGGCGGTACTTCTCATAGCCAGGTTTACCTAACGAAAAATTTATAACCATGCAAACCAGGGACGCGCCAAGGCTAGAGCAAAGGGCTGCTGCTGAACCGCCGCCGGGAGTAGCTTTTTTGGCGCCTAAATCCCGAATATATTTATTAACGCTATTATGGATATACATTCTACTAGATATAGTAATCACCGATTAAACTAAAAGCATCTTTAATAAGTTTTAATACGGGCCCCTCTTCGCTATATAAAAGGCTGACTACGTCAAATCTTGATCTTTTATCAAGAAGCTTTTTTTTCTTAAGATATACCAGGGCCTGCCGGCTTATCCTGGCCTGCTTACTAATTCCCACTGCCTCTTCGGGAAGCCCAAACCTGTCTGAACGCCGCGCTTTGACTTCCACAAAACAAATAACCCCTTTATCCGTAGCAATAATATCAAGCTCACCAGAAGAAGTGCGGAAATTTTTCTCCAGTATTCTATAACCGTTATTTTTTAGAAACTCTTCAGCCAGGGCTTCGGCACTCCTGCCTAAAGACCGATTATTAGCCACCATAACGGCCTGCCTTAATAAAACTCCTGCGATGAATCGGGCACGGCCCGGTTTTTTCTACTATCTTTCTGTGCGCCAGCGTCGGATAACCTTTATGCCGGGCAAATCCGTATTCAGGGTATAATCTATCGTAAGCCGACATTATCCTATCCCTGATAACCTTGGCCAGAATAGATGCCGAAGCTATTGACTTAGACAAGGTATCGCCTTTAATAATACACTGAAGAGGCAAATCTATCTTAAGCGATATATTGCCATCTACAATCACGTGCGCGCTTTTTAGATCGTTCTTTTTTAACTTCCAGGTAAGCTTACGGATTGCCTCCTGCATGGCTATTTTAGTCGCCTCCAGAATATTTATCCTATCAATAACCTTTTCACTAACCATGCCGATACCGAATACTGAATTAGTGATTATCTCTAAAAAAGCCTCTTCTCTTTGTCGGGCAGAGAGCTTTTTGGAATCATCAATACGACTCTTAAAGGCAAAAGATTTAAGGCTTACCGCCGCAGCTACTACCGGGCCCGCAAGAGGGCCCCTACCTACCTCATCCACTCCAATAATTACCTTGTAACCTTTTTTCCTTAGCCGATTTTCATAATACAACATTTCTCAGCAACTTATAATTTTAGTTTTTTTATACCCTTTGTATTACTTCACGCTAATTAACTATGCTTTAATTACTGGTTACTGAATTTAATCTTCCCTGGTTTCAACCTTTGTTGCGCGCTTACCTATACGCGACCTGAGATAAAAAATCTTAGCCCTTCTAACTTTACCTTTTTTGATTACTTCAATACGCTCGATAGCAGGAGAATACAAGGGAAAATTGCGCTCAATGCCCTCGCCGTAAGAGATCTTTCTCATTGTAAAAGCGGTGCGCGCTCCGGCTTCCTTTCTGGCAATTACAATGCCTTCAAAAGGGTGCAGCCTTATTTTGTCGCCTTCGGGAATTCTAGTCATTACTTTGATCGTATCCCCAACGACAAAAACGGGATGATCTTTTTTTATGCATTTAAGTTCAACTAATTTCATCTTATCCATTTTTTTAATTCCCCTTTCTTTTTTTTAATAAATCCGGGCGCTTCAACCTGGTCCTTTTAATTGCTTCTATCTTTCTCCACTCCTCAATTTTTTGATGGTTTCCGGATAAAAGAATATCCGGAACCCTTTGCCCCCGATAAATAGCCGGACGGGTATATTGAGGATATTCTAATAGATTACCTTCAAATGACTCAAAATTCAAGGAATTTTTATCACCCAGGACTCCCGGGATAAGGCGCACCAGGCAATCCACCAGGACCATTGCCGGCAACTCTCCACCGGTCAAAACATAGTCTCCGATAGAAACCTCCTCGTCAACAAGAACCTCTCTGACTCTTTCGTCTATTCCTTCATAATGCCCGCAAATCAATACCAGATTTTTTTGTTTAGCTAATTTTTTTGCTATCTTCTGATCCAGCTTCCTTCCTTGCGGGCAAAGTAAGACTACTTTGCTCTTAACCCTTGACTCCTGGTTCTTGGCTCTGATTTTATCTACTGCGCGAAAAATAGGCTCTGAGCAAAGAACCATTCCGGAACCACCGCCAAATGGCCGGTCATCCACTTTTTTGTGTTTATCCAGGGTATAATCCCTTAAATCATGGATAAAAATCTTAACTTTACCTTTAACCTGAGCCCGCTTAATAATTGATTCATTTAAAACCGGCTCAAACATCTTGGGAAATATAGTGATAATATCAATACGCATATTTAGTAAGTAATAGGTAGTAGGTAGGTCTTAGAAAAAAATAAATACAACATGCTACCTGCTATCTACTATTGTAATTTTTTAAAAATTCCGCTTTGAATTCTGCTAAAACACCCTGGCCTATTGCTTCCCTGGCCTTTCGCATCAAATCTAAATAAAAATGCACATTATGTAAAGATACCAGCCGCGGCCCCAGCATCTCTTCGGCATTAAATAAATGCCTTAGATACGCCCGGGAATATTTTTTACAGGTATAACAGGAGCATTCTTTATCCAAAGCCCGGCAGTCCTGGGTAAAGGGGGCATTCCTGATTGTTATCTTTCCTTCACTGGTAAAAGCAGTACCATTGCGGCCGTAACGCGTAGGAACCACGCAATCAAACATATCTATACCTAATTCCACCAAAGCAATGATATCTTCCGGCAAACCCACGCCCATAACATAACGAGGTTTATTCTCTGGCAAAAAAGCAGCAGTAAATGAGGTTGTATTATACCTTAAACTTGCCGGTTCGCCAACTGAAAGTCCACCCAAAGCAAACCCGTCAAAATCCATCTTTGACAATTCCTCCGCGCAGGTCCGGCGTAGGTCTTCATAGGTAGCTCCCTGCACAATCCCGAATAGAAGCTGCCTTTTTTCGCTGACAGCCAAAGACTGAAGGCTGAAAGCTTTTTTAGAGCGGCCAGCCCAATCCAAAGTCCTCTTCATCGCTACCTCTGCGTGATCTTTGGCACAGGGGTATTGCACGCACTCATCCAAGGGCATCATAATATCCGAACCCAGAATCTTTTGAATACCAACAACGTCTTCGGGTTTAAAAAAATGCTTCATTCCGTCAATATGAGATTGGAATTCCACACCCCTATCGCTTATTTTGCGTAATAATGCCAGGCTGAAAATCTGATAACCTCCACTATCGGTAAGTATCGGCAGATCCCAACCCATAAATTTATGCAGGCCTCCTGTTTTTTCAATGACCTCTAATCCTGGCCGTAAAAAAAGATGGTACGCATTGGAAAGGATAATTTCCGCGCGAGAATCCAAAAGATCCCCGCTTGACAAACCCTTAACCGTCCCTTGCGTGCCCACCGGCATAAAACAAGGAGTTTCAATTTCTCCGTGTAGTGTAGTTAATTTTCCCAGTCGTGCCCGGGTTTTTTTATCTTTACTGATTAGATTAAACACAACACCACTTTCTTAATTAATTATAATATAAATATAGAGAATGCCACCATCTTGCCTATACAGCAAATCTGGTGTTTATGCGAGTGAATGTCGATTTTAGCCCAAGGCACGCTTTCGCAAGCGAGGGAATCCAAACGCGCCAAACATTTGGACGGCGAGGATGTTTGAGCGACTCTGCGCTAGAGCGCGAGGCGCAAGTTCCGCAACCACCGAGATTGCGAAAGAACTTTGGCATGCCCCTAAATTTAATTAATGGGGCAAAATCGACTTTGAGCGAGCAAAACAACAGATTCGCTATATTATCAGCATGGCGTCGCCGTAACTGTAAAACCTATATTTTTCTTTCACTGCCTCCTGGTAGGCCATCTTTATAAGTTCTGTTCCGGCAAAAGCACAGGCTAACATAAAAAGGCTGGTTTTCGGCAGATGGAAATTAGTAATCAGATGGTCAACCATCTTAAATTGGAATCCCGGATAAATAAAAAGATCTGTTGATCCGGCTTCTCCCAGGCTATAGGATTCCAGGGCCCGCGTAGAAGTTGTTCCGACACCGAATATCTTCTTTCCGCTATCGTGAGTCTTATGCAGCAGGTCCCGGGTTATTTCATCTATATGATAAAACTCTTTATCCATTTTATGTTCCGTTATATCCGCAGCCTTTACCGGCTTAAAAGTCGAATAACTGATATGCAGGGTTATGTAAGCGATATTGACTTTGTCAGAAATACCATGCAAAAGATCCCGGGTAAAATGCAAACCCGCGGTAGGCGAAGCAATTGACCCGTCTTTTTTGGCGTAGACGGTCTGGTAATAAACATTATCGGACTCTTCGCTCTCTCTTTTAATATACGGCGGAAGAGGAACTCTGCCTAACTTATAGATACTCGATGTATCGCAGGTTGAGAATGTCACCTGGTTCTTCCCGCTGACATCGCACCATAAATCCCCGCCATTAAAAATTATTCTTTCATGCAACTTAACCCTGGCCGGACGGATTAAACAATTGAATTTCGAAGCTTCTTCTTTAGCCAACAAGAGAACCTCGACCTTGCCTCCGGTAATTCTCTTGCCGATTATCCGGCAGGGCAAAACCCGGGTATCATTCAAAACCAAAAGATCGCCTGAAGAAAGATACTCGGCAATATCGCTAAAAGAACGGTGGCTTAAGCTTTTTTTCTTGCGGTCCAAAACCAATAACCGCGCTTTCTCCCTCTCTTTTAACGGATACTGGGCAATTAGTTCCTTGGGTAAATAATAATCAAAATCACTTAACTTTAACATACAAAAATAATTTTCATTAACTTCTTATTTCTATCTTCGAGCCGGGATAATAATGCTCCAGGATTTGGTGGAAATTATAATCCTCTTTAGCCATAAAATAAGCGCCCCATTGGCAAAAACCTACTCCATGGCCCCAACCTATGCCTTCAAAAACAATATCCTCTCCTTCAAAGCGCAATTTAAAGTTAGCGCTTCTAATTGAATTCGGCCCGATAGTATTGCGGAAGTCTTTGGCAGATATATTCAGGTTCCCGCTTGCAAAAACAATACTCATATCTTTTACCCGGCCGGAATTAGTCTTGCTCAAAATAACAATATCCTGAATATCCTGCGTTTTATATCCGCCGTCAGAGAGTTTTTTTCTTACCTCGGCCCTGTTTAAAACCAAATGCCAGTTAAAATGCGGGGAATCCTGACAAAAACCGCAAACCACTCCTTTTAAAGGAAGGATATCAATATTCCAGAGTATAGCCGCGTCTTCAGTGGCTCCGCCGCAGGTAGCATGATGAAAAGCCGGCAAAACCTTACCCTTATACACCAGAACCTGGGATTTAGTACTATCCACTGCCTGATTCAGGCGGTAGCGTTCTCCGGATTTACCGCCGTAAACCTGGGAATAGATATCACTGCTTAAATCATAATCCTGTGAAGATCTTTCTTCTGCCTGGTAGAGGGCAAAACTGCGGCAGACAACTGCCAGCGCCTTGAGAGCTTCTAAGGGCCAGTAATGCGAGGCCTCGTGAATTAAAACACCTTTTACGTAATCTTCAAGCTCAATATAATTAACCGCTTTCAAAAGGGAATTACTGCGCACCAGGCAAATATCTCCTCTGAATTTCTTTCCGTTGACCATGACCACCTGGGGATCATCTGCCCGGATAATCAACCTGTCATTATTAAAGATCGCCTTACCCATCGATATTTTACCCCGGGATACCGTTATTGTAGCGCTTAGATTCTTACCGCGGTATAAAGTCTGGTGCTTTATATCCCGGACTTCGTAAAAGCCGTCGATCCTAACATTCAGGGAAGAAACATCTTTGAATATCAACACCCGGATATACTTGAGGTTAGCGCCAAAACAATTATTAGCTACTAAAAAAGATAAAGTCAGAATCAGCAATATACATATCTCTAAAATCTGCTTTTTTAATCTATACAATCTTTTTGCTAGCGTCGAGACCATAACCAGAGAACCAGGGAAAGAATAATGCTTATTATTATGGAAGTGGTAAGTGGAAAATAAAAAGTCAGGGTCTTCTTTTGTATCAGAATATCCCCGGGAAGCCTGCCGACAAAAGGAACCTTATTGGCAAAAATCAATAGCAGCCCAGCGAAAATTAGTATAGCCCCAAAGATTATCAGCACCTTGCCTAATTCCTGCATCATATTGAATTGATAACATATTAAATATCAGAAGATGCCTATATAACTTATTCTATAAACCTTCTAATATCCTCAATTTCTTTTGTACGAAAAGAGGCCCCCTTTTGAATTTTTTATCCCTGCGCTGCCCATCTTAATCTTTCTTTAATCTCTTGGCGGAACAATAAAATCCTTCAATAACCCCTTAGCTTCTATAGCATCATCCTCTCTAACCATTATATCCATAGAAGATAATCCGTAGGCAGGGCCGTAAAGCGTACCGAAATTCTCCCCCTTAATGTAATAAGGTATATCCTGATTTTGAAAAATTGATTTGATAAACGAAATCTCAGCCAGTTTCGGAGTAGTGTAGATTTTTATAAATTTATAGTGCTTACGTTCTTTATTTATTATAATCTCTTCTTCTT
>JAHKBC010000199.1 GCA_018825725.1 Candidatus Omnitrophota bacterium | reverse complement strand
TGCAAAACCATAATAACCCAGCTCATCTATTCTATTTCCGAAGTGTTTCTTTAAAATCTCCCGGGATAAAGGGCCTTGGATATCCAGTTTGCCAATTTTTGAAGAAATATTCTCAATTCGAGAAACACCAGAAAGGTGTTTTATTAAATGCGCTTCATCATTATCTGTCGTAGCAGCATTAACTACCAGCATCCATCGATCATCTTCTATCCGATAAATAACCAGATCGTCGATAATCCCGCCTCTTTCATTAAGCATAAAGCCATAACGGCATTTACCTACACAGAGATTATTTAGATTCATAGTCAGGATCGTATCCAGCTTACTATTCTTTAACTCTCCCTGGATAATAAACTCTCCCATATGGCAGATATCAAATAACGAAGAACTAGCGCGCGTCCAGTTATGCTCCTCAATAATACGGGAATACTGGATAGGCATAAGCCAACCGCCAAAAGGAGACATCTGGGCTGCTAATTTTTGGTGCTCTGGATAAAGCGGAGTGGTCTTTAAATTCATCGGGGATTAATACAATAAGTTATAGAGAGATTATACGTGAAACAGGTAGAATAGTCAACTACTTAAAAGCCATATTAGGCAGGATTTTCACTTAAGACTTCTTGCAGCTGTCTTATCTGTCCTGACTCCAAAACTACGAGTATATCCTTCAGCTCTTGCTCTGTGGAATAACTCTCCTCTTCTTCTAATCTTAAGGTATCAGCTAAAAGGGAAATGAATTTTTCTACTATTAATTCATTAGCCCCACGAAGACAAGAACTCACCAGGCAATCCTTGATTCTCTCTACTGATGGCCTGATCCTGGCATTCACCATGCTCTCTAATTCTTCGAGTTCCGCATCTAAGCTAACAGAGAGGCCCTGGTTTTCTAAAAACCTTCCTCTAAGCATTACTTTGAGATTACTTACCGCCTCAGTGACTATCGGCAGATAACGCAGGTCAATACCTCCTGCTTTGCTTACCTGGGAATTGATGCCGCCAATATTTTCATCTTGCATAACCGGCGAAGAACCAATAGACCCCTGCGTAATTGGAATTCTGATATTACTCAAAATCCTCTCATCTGCATTCAGCTGCGGCGTCATAGAGACTATCTCGCTTCTAGGCTCTGTATTTACTATAAAATCAATTATCCTAAAAAACTCCAAAGCAGTCTTTCTGGTAGGCAAAACCACCAAAGGATCTACTTCTGCCCACATGTGTACTGGATAATATATCCCCTGGGTAGAAACATTGTTCTTTAACATATCTATTTCCGCTATCTCTTGATGAGCAACAGCAAATCCTCCAAAATCATAGTATTTTTCTAAATTAGTTTCTTGCAGGATATGCACAATTATGCTTTCCTTTAATCTAGGAGTTAAATCCTCTCCCCATAAAACTTTATCCTTAGCCCACTCCAATAAAAAATCAAGAAATGACATTATCCCTTCGCCTGTTTCAACATAATCTATAATGACTGTTTTATTATCCCTCCCAATAATTGCCATAGGGCTTAAACCTATCTTTGTTAGATATTTTCTATAGGCTTCTCTTGCGTCTTCTTTCGGCAAAAATTGGCCAAACCTTTTAAATTGTTTGGTAGAAGGGTCTCTTCTATACCAACGTGTTGAAAAGGCAACTTCAATATATTGCCTTGGAACTTGAATATTATTACTAATCTCTTCGAGAAAACTTGCCATTGTTGTAAGCAAAAGAGGAGTCCTGCCTAAAGACACAATAGTTTCATGTGGGTATCTTAAAATTAATTTTAACGCCTCTTCTCTAATGTTTTGCAGTTCGTTATCATGCACCAAGGGATGAGCCCCCCCGAATGTTTTAAGAAATTCTTCTCTTAGCAGTCGCTTCTCTGATTCAGAGCTACGTAGATATTCTTCAACAGAGGATAATTTTCGGCTTGAATTAACTTCTTCTAGCGCACCATTAAGATCTTGATCAATAGGCGAGGAACCGGAAGACCCTGCCCTCATTATGCCCAGACGATTAAGGTCGAGAACATCAACATCCCGCCCATCAACCTCTTTTCTAATTATTGGGCCTCTATTATTCTCCATAATACCTTTTAGAACCAGCACGGTTTCTTCCGCACTATTTAAACCCCTTTTAATTCTTTCTCTGATTTTATCATCACTTAATTCTACGCCCCTGGATAATAAATCAGGAAGGGCAACAAAGGGAACAAGATGATTCGGCAGATCAATACCAATAGTATCTATTTTGGTTATTGACCTCATAATTGGCATTAGGTTGGGATTATTTTCATTTTGTATTTTTGCAATTACGGCTCGCGCATACATAGCTACGGGTTTTATCTCTTTGGGGCTGATAATGGATTTTGAAATAAGATCTGTTAATTGCCTGTTCAGCTCCGATAATGAATTAATGAGTTCCCTTAGCATATTCTTACCCGTAACATCATCTGAAAGATCGATGTATTCTCCCTCCTGGCCGCCAGGCTCTTGCAGCGGAGAAGAGCTACCTGTCCAATCTTCACTATCTGAAACAGTTATTAGTAAAACAGGATTGGTTGAGTCTATTGGATATCCAGCATTTAGGCCCGGCAATATATCACGCAGTACCTGGCCTATATAAGCCAGGTCAAATTCATCTAATTCCATTTCTACCTGGCCCATTGCATCTGGAGCGTAAGAAGCATAACGCATAACCTTCCTGGCAACTATCCAGGGAGCTATGGCTGTTTTAAGGTCTTCCAGCATCACTACGCGAGTTTGCCGTCTTGTAACCATTCCCAACTCTTTACGCTGGTAATCCAAAGAATTTACATTACGGATATAACTATTTAGCGCATCCAGGAATCTTTCAGGTTGACTCATAATCCTACTAATAACCTCTCTAAATGCATTCGAACCTGCTATTGTATTATCAATGGCAGAGCTTTGTAACTGATTGCGTAACTGCGCATTCTGGACACCAAAAACTTTAGTTAAAAGATTCCCGTCTAGATCAGACCATACAGTTCGAGCTTTTCTTTTTCTCCCACCATCAGATGTCGTAAGAATATCTGTCAAAACAGCCTCTGCTCTCGGAGATATTAAATTGACCGCGCGATCCCTTGCCAGCGAAGAAGAACCGGCAGTCTGCCGCTCTAGCGTTACCGGAAAAGAAACAGAACTCTTTTGTCCATCGCCCTCATTTACATAAAACGCAACTGTATCAGGAAAAATAAAGTATTTATTCTCATTCCAGAAAGTCACCGGATTATAGCCTGTCTCGTCAAACACCCTCTCAAAAACAAACTTTTCTTTCCCGAATATAGTGTTAAATAAAAGCAGGCTCTCTCTGTCTAGAATTATCACACCATCGCCACTTTTCAGGTTATTTAAAATTTTCTTAAGCAAAGATTCGGCATATTTTTCAAAAGGTTCTTTTATTTCCTTACGATAATAATCTTCTTTTAATATATGGGCGAATCCTTTTAAAATTAGAAAACGACTCCCTGTAAAATTAATCCAGGCATACGAATAACTCTCGGGAACAAAAGCATCATTATTACCAAGAGGATACCTGATGTTTTCACCTAAGCTATCTAATTTACCCACACCCAGTATTTCTTCGAATACCGCCTGGCCGTTCTCCCTATCCTTAATATAATTATTGATATTAAGGATAGGGAGAAAAGAGGCAGGAATTACATCCAGCCCCATAGCCGGATAAATTAAGGCGCTATCCCCCGGCAATATAGATGACAACTCCTTCCAAAAATTATAATAAGCCAACCCCATTTTTCTTTTTAATTCCGGATCGCCGACACCATCAAGATCAAATCTTATTTTTTTATCCTTTCGCAATTGCATTTGGCGCTGCATTTCTGTAGAAACATCACGATATATTTTCTCATAATCTGTGCTTATTCTATGAAGCTGCGCCTCTTTTATGACCAGACTATCTGTTTCTTTATCTTTCATGGGCGAAGAGCCGGTAGAAACCACAAGCGCCGAATAAACCATACTATTCTCAACGTAACCTATTGGGTCAATTGAATACGCTATATTATTTCTGCCGGATTTTGCACTCTTGAGCAGATTTTCCACATACCGAATGTAATTCATCCCTCCAAACGAACCCATAAGCATGGCTGTGCCGGCGCCATCCAGATAACCGCCTAAAATTATTTTACCGGGAAAATTATCCTCAATTACGCTGCGAATCATGACATTTTGAATTCCGTATTCAGGGCCCATATCCGCTAATATCGTATTTACATTTCCTCCTGAAACCCTTATCCTGGTTTCTTTCTCAGTAATAAACCAATCTATAAGATCGCCATTTATTAATATAAACTGGGCATCCTCTTCTGTCTGGTGATTCTTCCACTCTTCATTAGAGAAATAGCGGCCCTGATATCCTTGTCTCTCCAATAACTTTTTAGCTTTAACTATCTCTTCCTCGACTGAATCAATTCCTACTACCCGGCTAGCCCCCAGGCGTAAGGCTAAAAGACTAAGCACCCCGTCTCCAACACCATAATCCCAGACTATCTGGCCCGTAAGATCTTCGTTTAACATCTGGCCGATAATTGGAATAAGAAAAAGATCAAATTTAATTACACCGTCTTTGCCTATAATAATCCACGAATTATCTTGCGGAAATAATCCATTTGGTATGCGCATACTTTGGTCATAAATAACTACTTTTCCTACCCGCAGATATTGGCCTAAACCGTCAACATTTCTTTTTCCTACAACTACATCATAATTTCTCTTTGCCAGAATAACTCTTCTGGCTGTAATATCCAAACCGTTGACCT
>JAHKBC010000198.1 GCA_018825725.1 Candidatus Omnitrophota bacterium | reverse complement strand
TTATAAATCAGGAATTAAGAAGAAGGCAGGCGGGTTTTGGCCGCGGCAAGCGCATGTTAATTGAAAATGATTCGGCGCAGGTTATCTCTGGCATCCGTCGCAACGTAACTATAGGCAGCCCTATCGGAGTACTAATTAAGAATAAGGATTTTAAAATCAATAAATTAGCTGATTTAATTTCCCCCCGGCCCGGGCATGCGGATTTACCGGGTTTATTAAAATATGGTTTTTCTGATGCCAGGAGTGTTTTAGAGAGGGCTTCGGCAAGAAGTACAGTTGCGACTGTAGCTATTGGCGCGCTCTGTAAAATATTCTTAGGCGAATTTAAGATTAAAATTTATAGCCGGGTTATTTCTATAGGCGCTGAAACTACAAAGAATGGCATGCGGGAAAAAATTGAACAGGCAATAAAGAACAAGGATACTGTGGGAGGGATATTTGAAATTATTGCTCTGGGTGTTCCGCCGGGCCTAGGTAGCTATGTGCATCCGGATAAGCGCCTGGATGGCTGTTTGGCGCAAGCCATTATGTCTATTCCGGGAGTAAAAGCCGTAGAGGTTGGTTTGGGTTTTGGCTATGCTCAGAAGTTCGGCTCTTTGGTTCACGACCAGATTTTTCATTCTAAGAGGGAAGGTTTTTACCGTAAAACCAATAATGCCGGCGGTATTGAAGGAGGAATTTCCAACGGAGAGGATATTTTAGTCCGCGCCTGTATGAAACCTATAGCTACGCTTATGAAGCCCTTGGGTTCGGTAAATATACGCAATCATAAAGAAACCCCTGCTTCAGTTCAGCGATCAGATATATGCGTGGTAGAGTCAGCAGGAGTGGTTGCCGAATCTTGTATGGCTTTTGAGTTATCCAGAGTTTTATTAGAGAAGTTTGGCAATGATAATCTTTCTGATATAAAAGCAGGTTATTCCGCATATTTAAAAAGGATAAAATATTAATGAGCGAGCAAGAGAAGCAGGAAAAAGATAGTCTGGCGGTTATGGCTTTACAGGTATCCTCTATGCAGAAAGAGATTGATAAGAGGTCTTTTTATCTTTCGGTGCTTTACAGTATCGGCGAGGATATTGCTTCTGTGCTTGACCTGGAGGTTCTTTTAAAGATAACCGTGGACATGTTTACCGAGATTATGCGCACTAAGAAGGTGGCTATTTTTCTTAGTTTAGAGAGCGGGGGTTTGAGAATTGGCCAGTCAAAAGGATTTGATAAGGATATATTAAACTATCTTGAATTCCATTCTTCTAGCGGCCTTTTAAAATTTTTAAGCGTAATTAACCAGCCTTTGAGCCGTGGAGATATTTCTAAGCGGGGGTATAAGTTATCTGAATCCGAAGAAAAGGTCCTGGGGCTTTTAGGGACAATTATATTGTCTCCTATAGTATTTAAGGGGCAGATGATCGGGCTGTTATCTTTAGGCCAGCGGGATGATAATGAATCCTATGAAGATGACGACCTGGAGTTTTTAAATACCTTAAGTTCGCAGATAGGGGTAGTGGTCAGCAATGCTTCTTTATACCAGAAGCTGGAGGTTTCCAACAGGGAATTGGATAAAAAGGTGTTTGATTTAATGACCATTCACCAGATGAGCCGGGCTATCTCATCGATTTTGGACCTGGATAAACTAAAAGAATTAATTATGGATGTATTCCTGGACATCTCTCACGTCGAAAAGGGAGTTTTATTTCTACTCGACAATGAGATCGAGAAAATAACCCCGGTAGTAAAACAAGGGTTTAGGGATGACGAACTTAAGAATGTGTCTTTTTTATCCGATAATATACTCGCCGAAAAGTTTATTAGAGAAAAGGAGATTCTCATTTTCTCCGAAGGGGTTAAGCCGGAATATTGGCAGGAATATAAATTTAGCCCCGCCATGGCAAATGAGTTAGTTAATTCAGGCCTGGTATTGTATATACCTTTGATCGTGATAGATACCCTGGTAGGGATTATTGCCCTGGGTGGCAAGGCAAATAATGAAGAGTTTCATTTAAGCGAAATCCAATTATTAAGTACTCTCTCGGTGCAGGTAGCGGTTGCGGTTGAAAATGCCCGTTTGTACGAATTAGCCATACGTGACGGTTTAACCAAGGTTTTTATCCATCGTTACTTTCAACAACAGCTCTCCTATGAAATTAAAAGGTCACATCGCTACAGAAGAGAGGTATCTATGGCTATTATTGATATAGACGATTTTAAAACATCAAATGATAATTATGGCCATCAACAAGGAGATTTGATTCTCAAAGAAATGGCCCTTCTTTTAAAAGCAAATCTTCGGGATACCGATATTCTTTCTCGCTACGGAGGGGATGAATTTACTGTAATCATGCCGGAGACGGATATATTGCGGGCAAAATGGGCAGCAGAAAGATTGCGGGGCGTGGTAGAGGATCATCATTTTGCTGTCGGTAAAGAGGATTTAAAAATAACTATAAGTTTGGGTCTTGCCACTTATCCTGATTTTGCCTCTTCCAAGGAGGAATTAATCCGCAAGGCTGATCAGGCACTCTATAAATCCAAGAGAGACGGCAAAAACAGGACTACAATCTGCACTGATTTCTAAAAGACAAAGCTTTAAATATATAGTGAGATAATCGCCTCTTGAGCGTCTAATTATAGTGAGCACTTAAGTTATGGAGTCTGCTTCTCATGCAGACAAGGGAGATAACTTATATGTGCGAACTTGTCCCGTTCTTTTAGTAAGATTATTGATATTTTTTGATACCAGAAGAACGGTCTTTAAATTCTCCGAATGTGGACAGGGGAATTTAGGGGGGGTGAATTGTGATGGATAAAGATTTGGATTTAAAGGTAGTGCGTTTACGCCGCCTGGAAGGTGATTACAAAATCAAGGCTTTTGTGGACATATCCATCTCGGGTTTCGTAGTCAGAGGTTTAAGGGTTATTTCAGGAAAAAATGGTCTTTTCCTGGGGATGCCTCAGGAAAAAGCTAAAGACGGCAAATGGTACAATGCCTTTTATCCGCTAACCCGGGAGGCCAGACAGGACCTTGCGCAGATAGTTTTAGGGGCGTACCAAGAGTAATTTTAACATGAAATAATAAAGGTAAGGATAGAGGTAGGAGGTAGAGTTTGTTTTTTTCTATACCTATACCTCTTCCTGTGCCTCGATAATTTATGAATAATATCTATTTAGTGGGTTTTATGGCAACAGGAAAGAGCGTTGTAGGCAAAGCTCTGGCAAAGAAGCTCCAGAGCATCTTTATTGATTTGGATGAATTAATTGAGAAAAAAGCCGGTAAAAATATTCCTTCAATATTTAGGGTTAAGGGAGAAGCTTATTTTAGAAAGATAGAGAAAGAGGCTTTGCGTCAGGTTTCCGGCAGAAATAACCTCGTGGTATCTTGCGGCGGAGGTGTTGTTACTAATGCGCAGAACATTAAAGTAATGAAGAAGTCCGGTAGAATAATCTGCCTGAAGGCTAGCCCGGTAGTTATATTAAAAAGATCAACTAAGGATAGTAGCAGGCCGCTTTTAAATGTGGATAGCCCAAAAAACAGGATTAAGGAACTTTTGCTAAAGCGCGCTGTGTTTTATTCTAAGGCCGATTACACTTTGGATACCTCGCGTATTGGCGTTGGTCAAGTCGTAGACAAATTGGTACAGTATATCCAAAATTTTAATGACTGACAGTGAAATTCTGATGGGCTTAAATTTTGTGCCCGGGATAAAAAGAGAAATCTGGATTAAGCTCTTTGAGCATTTTGGGTCCTTAGCGGATATTCTTAAAGAAGACCCGCAGGATTTGGCTTTTATCGCGGGGATGCCCAGGGAATTAGCCTTACGAATATGCTCTTTGCAGAGAGCGGATATTGAGCGTGAATTTGAACTGGCAAAAGGATTAGGCCTTAAGATAGTAACTATCAAAGATGCGTTATATCCGGAAAATTTAAAGCAGATCTATGACCCTCCTCCGGTTCTTTATATAAAAGGCAACCTGTCTGCGGATGATAATTTAAGCGTGGCAGTGGTGGGTTCGCGCGCTGCTACTTATTATGGGCTATCCTGCGCAGAAAGGATATCTGGCGATTTGTCCCGGTCAGGTTTAACCGTAGTTTCGGGAATGGCCAGGGGGATAGATACAGCCAGCCATCGGGGAGCGCTGAAGTCCGGAGGCAGGACCCTGGCAGTTATGGGCAGCGGTTTTAATCATATATACCCTAAAGAAAACCAAGGGCTTATTCAGGAAATTGCCGCTAGCGGCGCGGTGGTTTCCGAATTTCCTATAAATATTCGGCCAACGAAGATGAATTTCCCCCGCCGTAATAGAATCATCAGCGGTTTAAGTTTAGGTGTGGTGGTTATTGAAGCGGCGAGAAACAGCGGCGCGCTTATTACCAGCGAATTTGCGTTAGAGCAAGGCAGGGATGTATTTGCCGTTCCCGGCAGAATCGATTCTCCGAATTCTTCGGGTACCAATAAATTGATTCAAGAGGGAGCAAAATTAGTTAAAGATGCCTCCGGGATAATTGAGGAGTTGAGCCCGATATTAATAAGCAGATTGCGCATAAGACAAGAAAATGTTAATATAGGCAAGGTTAATCTTAATTCTTCGGCTAAGGATTTGGATCAGCAAGAGCAAAGATTGTATAAGTTGATTTCTCGCCGGCCGATGGAAATTGAGGCAATAGTAGAGGAGCTTAAACTTCCCGTAGAGAAAGTATTTTCTATTTTGACCTTACTGGAAGTAGATGGGCGAATCCGGCAATTACCAGGTAAGATTTTTCAAACAACAGGACTGACTTTATGAAAAAAAAGGATTTAGTAATCGTAGAATCTCCTACTAAGGCCAAAACGGTAGGCAAGATTTTAGGAAATAATTTTGTAGTGGTTTCTTCTATGGGGCACTTGGTGGATCTGCCCAAGAAAAGTTTAGGGGTAAAAGTTGATGCTAATTTTGAAGCCTCCTATACAGTAATTCAGGGGAGAAAAAAAATTATTGATAAGATAAAAAAAGAGGCTAAGAACAAAGGCATTATTTATGTGGCTACTGACCCGGATCGGGAAGGTGAAGCTATTGGGTGGCAGATTAAGAATAAGATACTTAAGGGTAAGAATGTGTTGCGGGTGGTTTTTCATGAAATAACCTCTTCGGCAGTAAAGGAGTCTTTTGCCAAATCCCGCGATTTTGATGAAAATATGGTTGAGGCTCAAGCCGGGCGCAGGATCTTAGACAGGATCGTAGGGTATTTTTTAAGCCCGCTTTTATGGAGAAAACTAGCCCGGGGATTAAGTGCCGGGCGCGTGCAATCAGTAGCGCTGCGCCTGATTGTAGAGAGAGAAAGGGAAATCCAAAAGTTTTTGGCTAAGGAATATTGGGAAATAGAGGCCAAACTTAAGAAGCCAGGGACAGAGGACGAAACTGCTTTTATGGCTAAGCTGGATAAATTCCAGAGTAAGAAGGTAGAAATAAACTCACAGGAAGAAGCCGCCAATATAGTCGCTCTGATTAAAGGCAATGAATTCAAGGTTGAGGAGATAAAACGGAGTGAGAAGAGGCG
>JAHKBC010000197.1 GCA_018825725.1 Candidatus Omnitrophota bacterium | reverse complement strand
TCCCGTATCCATTTTGAAGTAATTTTCCTATTGCCAGAGGGAAATTGCCAAAATGCGCGCTTACCAATATTATTCCCTTTTTTTTCTCTAATGCCTTATCCAGGACTTCTCTATTAACTAGATTAACCTGAATCTTCCTTAATGCCGGCCACCCATTGGTTAAAGAAATTAATTCAAGTACCGACTTGGTCAGATTAGTAAAGCAACCATGAGCAATCTCTCCCCTCTGAAAGGCGTTCTTCTCATTTCCAAAAGCAATCTCCAGGCTATTCAAGGCTGTCTTCCTATGTTTCCCCGTTATCCTGAAGAAAAAACTCCCCAGAAAGCCGGCTATGGAATAAAGCTGTTTTAAAGGGATTATGCTGAATATCAAAGAGCAGGCATATAAAGCTAACCAGGTGAAGAAGTATTCAAAAACTTTACGTAATCTCTTATAATCCATAAAGTACTATGGTTATTTGATTATACCAAAAGACAAGATATTTGCAAGCAAATTCTATAACTTGTACCCAATTTTACGCAAGAAATCCTTACGCCAGCTTACATCCTCAACAGACTCAATACCTTCAGGCTTAAACCCATCAACTACACCCAGAATCCCCCTGCCGGTAGCGGTTTCAGCCAATATCACTTCAACCGGATTAGCTGTTGCGCAATATATTCCGCAGACTTCAGGAATATTCTTAATAGCATTAAGGACATTTATAGGATATGCGTCTTTTAGTAAAATAATGAAGCTATGCCCTGCTCCTATATTCAAGGCATTCTCCCCGGCTAATTTCTTAAGCTGCGGATCTGTACCTTCCAGGCGGACTTTACAGGCTCCCGAAGATTCTACAAAAGCCAGTCCAAATTTTATTCCCGGAACATTATTTACTAACGCCTCGTACAAATCTTCAACCGTTTTAATGAAATGGCTTTGGCCTAATATTATGTTGACCTCTTCGGGCTTATCAATCTTAACTGTTTTGATCTCAGCCATCTTCTACCCTCCTAAATTTGGTCTATTTTACTCGTATCCAAATTTATTCCGATAGCTATAGTCCAATACCTGGCTATCGGAGTTAAATGTCTTTGCCGCGAGGCGGATAAATTTACTCCGCTGTTTTTTTATTTTATCATAAAATAAACTTAAAGCAATTCCTAGAAAAATATTGAAATACCCAGCATAGCATTATATAATGAAGCCATGGGCCTGGAATCAAACATTCGATATAAAACTATCAGAAATGTACTAATCGTAATCCTGGCGCTCAACTGGATAGTGGCTCTGGCCAAGATTATCTACGGAATAATCAGCCGTTCTTCAAGCATAACCGCTGACGGATTTCACTCCCTTTCTGACGGCGCTTCCAATATTATCGGCATTATCGGAGTAAGCATCGCCTCTCAACCCAAGGACTTCGACCATCCTTACGGCCACAAGAAATACGAAACCTTCTTCTCTCTCGGCATTGCTGCTTTACTTATTTTGGTCTCATTCAATTTATTGCGCGAGGGAATAGAAAGAATAGCTAAGCCCATAGTCCCGGATATTGATATTGTCAGCTTTCTGATTATGGTCATAACTATCATGGTTAATTTCCTGGTTATGACCTATGAAAACCGCAAAGGCAAAGCCTTAAAAAGCGATATCCTGATTTCCGATTCCATGCATACCCGCGCAGATATATTTACTTCATTTTCGGTTATTGTTGCCCTGATTGCAGTCAAGATGGGCTATCCGATTATGGATCCCGTAGCAACCATAGTTATCTCCCTTTTTATAGCAAAATCCAGTTTCAATATTATAAAAGAGAGTGGACGTGTTCTCTGCGACACGGCAGCAATAGTAGATACGAAAAAAATAACTGACATCGTATTAAATACCCAAGGGGTTAAAACCTGCCATAATATAAGGACGCGCGGCAGAGAGGATGATATTTATATAGATTTACACATACAGGTTCATTCCCGGATGCATATTGACCAAGCGCATAAGATCAGTTGTAAAATCGAAGAAGAGATAAAGAAGAATGTTCACGGAGTAACAGATGTAGTCGTGCATGTTGAGCCCCTGGAAGGCCACTCCGAAGAATTATAATAATTGTAATTAGGGACAGCGACTATTTTTTATTCCAACGGCGACGGTAAAAAATAGTCGCTGTCCCTAATAATACAACTATACCGCACAATCCTGCAAAAAGATCGCCATAGCGGGTATAAAAAGTCATTTCTTGATTACTGAGGTTAATATTTTTAGTTAAATAACCTTCATTAAATTTATCCAAAACAGTAAATCTACCGTAAGGATCAATGAACCCTGACACACCGGTGTTGGCCGAACGAACCACAAATACCCGGTTTTCCACAGCCCTGAAAACCGAAGCCTGAAAATGCTGTTCGGAAGCGCTGGATCTTTTATACCAGGCGTCATTAGTAATATTTACCAGAAACCCTGCCCCTTTTCTGATAAACTTCCTGGAGAGT
>JAHKBC010000196.1 GCA_018825725.1 Candidatus Omnitrophota bacterium | reverse complement strand
CTCT
This sequence comes from Candidatus Omnitrophota bacterium, assembly GCA_018825725.1. Lineage (GTDB taxonomy): Bacteria > Omnitrophota > Gorgyraeia > Gygaellales > Profunditerraquicolaceae > JAHKBC01. The sequence continues at coordinate 5,426 of JAHKBC010000196.1, read as the reverse complement.
TTGAAAATTGCCTCGATTAAAACCGTCTCTACCCTATCTTCTCTGCCTAAACCTGCAAAGGCAAGATTAACTAAGTATTTGGCTGCGCCGCTGGTAAGATTAACAGTTGAAGAGAATGCAGATATGCCGGTAAAAGCCGTTAGACTTGAGAGATAAGCCGAGATAACCACATTTCCCATCTCTTTTAAAGCCGATATCCCGATTTCGGTCGGAGCGTCGTTCTTGTTTTCAAAAGGGCCGATAAGAATATCGATAATGTCAAAGGCGTATTTCTTAGGAAAGACTAGAAGCGCGTTACCGCGCATTCCTCCCAATATATGCATATGCACGCCAATTACTATTTCTTCAGGATGTTTACTGATATACCAAGGAAGTTTTTCGGCAGTCACAAATTCTATTTTGGGAAAGTGCAAGTCTATCCTGCGATCCAGTATTTGAGCTAAGGCTGTGGTAGCATTTCCGGCGCACATACTGCCTACTTCATTTAAAATATCCCTCTCGAAAGTATTCAGCCTCTTTTTAGGCATATCCCCTCCATTATATTTATTTATTTTTATAAGCCCCCTGGCCTAAAATCTTAGATGCTCTCGATAGCCCCTCTTTTTTGCTCTTTATTTTTCCAATTGCCTGAAGCTCCTCCAGTTCCTTAAGAACTTTTCCAACTAAAGGCGATGGTGACAATTTAAAATTTTTTATTAAATCATCGCCATTGATAATTCGAGAAGGTTTACCTGCTTTCTGCTCTAGAAAATAGAATTTAATAAAATTATGTATTAACCTCTCGTGTTTCCTGCGCGATTGGGGAGTAGTTAAAGCTCCCTTAGTTGCGCGCTGGTCAGCCAAAGAAATTAAAAGTATACTTACCGCATCACTGCCAGTATCGCGGAAGAAACGGAATTTAGCCCTTGGCGTTACCGGAGATAAATCTGCCAGGTATCCTGGACGCAGATGACAGAAGGTTATCTGCCTTAATATTCTTATTTCTTCGTTAGAGAGTTTTAACCTCTGCCCTATATCACGGATCATGCGCGAGCCCACGCTTTCATGTCCGTAAAATTTAAGTTTGCCTTTTTCCAGGCGCATTGTCTTAGGCTTACCTATATCATGTAAAAGGGCAGCTAACTTGAGCAGTTCCTTACGCTTTCTTCCCGAAGATATATCGCTATCCAAATAAGAGCAAATCTGGGTGTTTCTTTTAAAAAAACGAAAAACCAACTCCAGATTCTTAAGTGTCTCCAGGCTATGCCCCCACACATCCAGATGATGATAAGGCCCCTGCCTTAACTTCTGCATAGGCCTTATCTCAGGAAATATTAATTCCAATATTTTATATTTATTAAGATCGCGGATATATTCCCATGAGCAAGGTGTAGCCAGGATTTTAAAAACCTCATCCCTAATTCTCTCCGGAGAGACTCCTCTAATCTTTTTCTTCTTCAGCTCAATAGCGCGCTGGGTCCTCTTATCAATCTTAAATCCGAATATGGCTGCCAGGCTAAAGGCGCGCAGAATACGTAACGGATCATCGCTAAATGCGCGGGATTGGACCATACGGATCAATTTACTCTTTATATCCTCTAGCCCGCCGCAAATATCAATAAGCTGGCCTTTACCCTCTTTAGCGCCTAAATCCAGAGCTAAGGTATTTATCGTAAAATCGCGTAAGCGTAAGTCCTCTTCTAAATCCCTTCCCCTGAAATCAGTAAAATCCAGAGTATAGGTCTTATTCCCTTTTTTCTTGACTACCCGGGAACAGCCATTTTCTTTATCCAGGACTACAAATCCACCCCGTATAATCCGGCTGAGCTGACGTCCGAAATTTATCGCCCCCTTTTTAAGCGCGAAATCAATATCCGGATTTTCCTTTTCCCTCCCCAGAATAATGTCGCGCAAGGTCCCGCCTACTAGATAAAGCCTCACTCTTCTCCTTAAAGACAGGCCTTGCAGATCGCCAAGCAGGAGCCGATTACATTTAAGCCAGCCAGAAATAAGCTTTATATTATTATTCGATATCATAAAGTTTTGCTTTTAGGGTATTAAGTTCCAAAAGAGCAACACTTGCCTTGCCCCAAAGCCAACCGCAACACTCTCCGGGATTAATAACAAGCTTGGAGCCTTGATTAATTATCTGGGGTTTATGGGTATGGCCGCAGATAATGATCTTGGCAGGTTCATTATCTGGCTCAATCTGCATTATATCGTGCACTAAAGTAATTTCTTTTCCCTCAAGCTTTACCCTTAAAGGTCCGGATTGGATCCTGCCTTCGGAGATTACACTTAAGCCTTTTTGCTCTCCATCATTATTCCCGAATATCCCTTTCCAATCACACTTCAATTTTTTGATCTTATTCACGCTGAAAGGGGCGACAAAATCTCCGGCATGCAAAACAAAATCTACTGCCTGCTGGTTAAAAAACCGCACTGCTTTCTCTATGAGAGGGAGGTTATCGTGGGTATCGGAAAAAATACCTAATAGCATACGCCTATTTACCCTTATCCGCGTTGGTTATCTTATTTAAGACTTCTTCCTCAATAAAGATAGGGGCATGGGCCCTGACTGCCAAAGCCAGGCTGTCCGAAGGCCGGGCATCGATGGTTTTAGTTATACCGTTGGCGCATTTAAGAACAATTTTTGCGTGAAAGGTATTTTCCAGAAGCTTATCGATTATAACCTTCTCGATACTCGCCTCCAGGTTCTCAATAGTAGACTGCAGGAGGTCATGCGTCAAGGGCCTAGGAGGGCTAAAACCACTTATCTTCAATTTGATCGCCGCGGCTTCATTAAGGCCGATAACAATCGGCAAAAGGCGCTCTCCATTTTTTTCTTTAAGCACAATCAGCTGGTCATGCCTCTTTTCATCAATAATAATCTTGTTTAATTCCATCTCAATCATGAAACTAACCCCTCCTTGAGCACCAGGATGCGCCGAAGGCGCATTTAGCGAAACTCCGCGCCAGCGGAGCTAGAGCACCAGGATGCACCGTCCGCGCAATTCCCCTATGAAAGGGACACCGACGCATTCCTATAGAACCGGGTGCCCTTATAAGCGCGGGGTGCAATTTCATTTACGGACAGCGCTCTTTTCCTTATTCAATATATCCTTCAATTCCACCATAAATTGCCCGACATCCTTGAACTGCCGGTACACAGAAGCAAACCTTACATAGGCCACATCGTCCAATATTTTTAGCCTCTCCATAACCAACTCCCCTATCTTTGTAGAAGAGACTTCGCGCACAGGTTTCTTATGCAGCGCTTTTTCAATAAAAACTACTATTTCCTCTATTTTATCTATACCGATGGGCCTTTTTTCGCACGCCTTTATTATGCCATTCAAGATCTTTTTACGGTCAAAAGGCTGGCGCTGCTCGTCCTTTTTTATTACCATTAACGGCGATTCTTCGATGTATTCATAGGTAGTATAGCGCTTACGGCATTTAATACATTCACGCCTGCGGCGGATTGCCGTATCCAGTTGAATCCCGCGAGAATCCACTACCTTATCCTCTCTATATCCGCAAAATGGGCACTTCACCTTGCACTTTCCTTACTATTCATAGATCTGATTACTACTGTTTTATAATTATTGAGTTAGCAACTATGCCTGTCCCGCCCACCCCTTAGCACCATCTAATAAATTGAATACAAGGAAAACGTAGAATCGAGTTTTATACAGTTGAATATATTCTATTAGTTATACGCTTACGAGTTGAGCCTTTAATCTTCCTCACCTTTATCTTTACTTCTTTCAGAAAATTCATAGCCATATTATCCGGATATTCGCCGTCAATGACAATATCATTAATACCGGCGTTGATCAACATCTTGGCGCAGATAATGCATGGCTGATGAGTAACATACAGAGTGCTTTCTTTTACGCTGATGCCATATAACGAAGCCTGGATAATAGCATTTTGCTCCGCATGCAACCCGCGGCAAAGCTCATGCCTATGGCCGGAAGGTATCTTTAACTTCTTCCTCAAACAACCTATATCCAGGCAGTGGTCCAATCCGCTGGGCGCGCCGTTATAGCCGGTAGCCAAAATCCTCTTATTTTTTACAATTACTGCGCCCACATTCCGGCGCAAACAGGTGCTGCGCTGAGAAACCAGATGAGCAATCTGCATGAAATATTCATCCCAACTCATCCTTTTATAATTACGTTTATTCTTTCTCATATACCTTCCTTTTAATTTAATTCCGGGTAAAGCGGGAATTTGCGGGTTAATTCAATGACTTCGCTTTTAATCTTCATCAGTTTATCCGTATCATTACGGCTATCTATGGCCCGAGTGATAAAATCAGCGATTAAATCAACTTGCGGTTCTTTGATGCCTCTGGTTGTAACTGCCGGCGTACCCAAACGTATACCTGAGGCCTGGGCTGGAGGTAAAGGATCATAGGGAATAAGATTTTTATTTACGGTAATATTTACCGTACCTAAAAGTTCCTGGGCAATTTTACCGGAAATATTTTTTGAAGATAAATCCACTAGAACCATATGGTTATCTGTTCCTCCGGTAACAATGCGAAAACCTTTTTCGCGCATCATCTGCGCCAGGCGCTTAGAGTTTTGCACCACCTGTTTCTGATAACTCTTAAATTCTTCACTTGCAGCCTGGTGAAACGCTACGGCTTTCGCGGCAATCACATGCATTAACGGGCCACCCTGCATCCCGGGGAAAACCAGAGAATCCAATCTTTTAGCATACTCTTTCCTGGCTAAAATAAATCCTCCCCTTGGCCCCCTTAAGGTCTTGTGGGTAGTAGAAGTAACAAATTCGGCATAAGGCACCGGAGATGGATGAATTCCTGCAGCCACAAGACCGGCAATATGCGCCATATCCACAAATAGCATTGACCCCGACTTATCGCAAATTTCGCGCAGCTTCTTAAAATCAATCTCCCTGGGGTAGGCTGAAGCGCCGGCCAGGATAAATTTTGGTTTATGTTCTTTAGCCAGATCTTCAATCCGGTTATAATCAATAGTCTCAGTCTTTATATCTACTCCATACGCAACAGGGTTATAAAACATCCCTGAGAAATTAAGCGCGTGCCCATGTGACAAATGCCCGCCGCAAGCTAAGTCCATAGCCAAATAGGTATCTTTAGGCTGTAAGGCGGCATAATAGACAGCCATATTCGCCTGAGTCCCTGAATGCGGCTGGACATTGGCATATTCTGCGCCAAAAAGCTCCTTGACCCTTTGGATAGCCAGTTCTTCAGCCTGATCGACAAACTCGCATCCTCCGTACCAGCGCCGTCCAGGATAGCCTTCAGCATATTTATTCGTCATCACTGACCCTTGTGCCTCCATTACAGCCAAAGAAGTGAAATTTTCCGAAGCGATCAACTCCAGATGTTCCTGTTGCCTCTTGGTTTCGTTCTGAATAGTCGCATAAATTTGAGGATCTATATCTTTTAG